>JAMOTR010000054.1 GCA_027068385.1 Candidatus Heimdallarchaeota archaeon | reverse complement strand
CCGGGTAAGGTTCAAGGTGCGTCTCGAGCGGCCCCCGGGAAGCGGTAGATACTACGTCCGGCCCGACGACTTCGATGAGAAGCCTAGGAAGACTCGGACGAAGATAGGGGAGATACCCGTGATGGTAGGAAGCGGGTTCTGTTCCTTATACAGGGACACCTCCGATCGCATATTAGATCCCGTACTTTACTCCGATCGGCGGGATCCCGGTGGTTACATCATACACGAGGGTACCGACCGCGCGATAATCATGAAGGAGACTGGAGCCCAGCGTATATTCATCATAGCGAGGCCTAAGGAGGACCATAAGCGCGCGAATGCCGTGAGTAGCCGGACGGCCGCGTATAATCAGGTAAGAAAGACGTACGTGGAGATGGAAAGGGGATTCGCTAGGCGCGTGTACGTAACTCGGCCGAAGTTCTCCGCCTCCGGGGAGCTCTCTCAAGAGGAGAGGAAGAGCGTAGAGGTTCCGGCTTATGCCGTATTCGAGGCGCTATATGCACTAATTAAGAGCGAGGAGGAGGGCAAGCCTCCGGAGGAGATAGAGATCCCCGAGGAAGAAGTGAACGCCTTCATCACCACCTCCGTCTCCCCCATAGGCGACTTTAGGAAGATAGAGGAGTTCGATAGACAGCTCCAGATACGGCGCGCTCAGGCGGAGGAGTTCCGGGAGATGATTAAGAAACTCTCTTACGAGCGGGCCGAGAATAAGCTAAAGGCGGATTATGAACGCAAGATACGCAAGACCCCTCCGACGAAGAAGGACATCGAGAAGAAAGCCGAGGAAATATTCCTCCAGAACAAGAGGCGCTTCATTAATGAGTACGTAGCGCGCGTGTTCCTTCAGGACTTCTTCATGGACTACGACCGCGACGACCCTACGCGGAACATCTATAGGGCTAAGGCCCTAGTATTAGGAAGCGTAATAAGACGCCTACTACTACGCATCGAAGGGCGCGTCCCTTACGACGACCGTGACCACTATCGCTTCAAGCGCGTGGTTTCCTCCGGCGATCTGCTCGCGATGATCGTGAGCGAAGGTATCAAGGACTATGTGAAGACCATGTACGATAACTTAGTAGACGCTATCACGGACATCACCACCGAGCGGAAGATATCCGGAGCCCCTGAGGACGAGAAGAGCATTAAGGAGTACCTAAATAGAATAGGGCGCGCGATAGCTAAGATCGTAGTAGAACACACCGGAGATAAGAGCTCAGCGTTTAACGAGAAGATCTCGAACATACTAGGAACCGGAAAGCTACTCGATATCACCGGCGTGACGGAGGTGATGGAGCGGACGAACCACTACTACCTCCTCGCCCTCTTAAGACGTATAAAGGTGCTCATGGAGAAGAAGAGGAAGAACCCCGAGGTGCGCGATTTACACCCGACCCAGCGGGGACGTATGTGTCCCGACGAGACGCCCGACGGCCTAAACATCGGTATTCAGAAGCACATGGCTATAGGGGCTATGTTCACTCAGGGCCTATTAAAGCACGAGCGCGAGATGCTCGTAGCTATACTACGCGCGATTAAGTGTACCTCAATAGAGGGTAAAGTCGAAAACTGCCTCAAGGGACTAGAGGAAGCGAACAACATAGAGTTCCGGCGGGATGTGTTCCAAGCTACCGGTAAGCCGCCCGCCCAGGTGATCTTGGACGGTGAAGTGATAGGGGTAGTGACGAACCCCGAAGAGTTCGTGGAGGAATTTAGGCGCATACGCCGCCTGGGCCTCTCTTACGTAGAGAGCAAATATCCCGAGCTAATAAGGACGGAGCGCTCTAAGAGGACGAACGCGGAGGTAAGGAAGGGTAAGCTCGTGGACATTCTAAAGAGGTACGACAAGTTCATACCGAACCGCATAAGGGAAATCGAGATCTTCTTCTCTAGGGCTATTAAGGAGGTAAACATACACTACGAACCTAACGAAAACATAGTCCGGATCTCCGCGGACGGAGGAAGGATGAGACGCCCGCTAATCGTTCTCTTTAAGAACAGAGGTGAGCTCGATAAGAGGCTAAAGGAGGAGTTCTACGCTAAGTACAAGAACGAGATTAAGAACGAGATCGAGAGTCTCGTAAAGAAAGGACATAAAGAGGAAGCCGAGGAGCTTGAGAGGACGCTGGAGAGAATGGATCCCAGAAAATCCGAGGACGAGCCCTTCGAGGTGCGGTACCTAAAGCACTTCGTGCTCCACGGAATACTCACCGAGGAGGAGCTTGAGAGGGCGTTCGTGAACATAAATGGCGCTTATATGCCTTCGGACGAGCTCTTTAGAAAGGTCATAGAGTTCGCTAGGTCGATCAACAAGAACGCTCGGGACATGCTCCTAGAGTTCGGTCTCATAGAGTATCTAGACGCTCAGGAGGAGGAATACGCTCTCGTGGCCTTACGGCCTAAGGACGTGACCATAGATCACACGCACGTAGAGATACATCCCGCGCGGATCTTCGGAGTATCCGCCTCGTTATTACCTTTCCAGGAGCACAACCACTCACCTAGGAACATCTACGGAGCGGGAATGGCTAAGCAGGCTATAGGACTCCCGTACGCGGACTTCCCGATACGCGTAATGAGCTCTACGCGCATCCTCTTCTATCCTCAGGTCCCTCTAGTGACGACGAAAGGAGGAGAACTTAGCGGGTATCACGAGAGGCCCTACGGAGAGAACATGATCGTGGCGGTGCAGGTGATGGAGGGATATAACATGCGCGACGCTATCGTGCTTAATCAGAGCTCCGTGGAGCGCGGTCTCGCCCGCGACTATCTACTAAAGCGCGTTGAGATTCTACTAGTAGGAGGTCCTAAGAGCCCCGAGGGCATAATCTCTAACACTCAGGTGGGAGTGGTGATACCTCGGGAGGCCGATAAGCTAGTAGATAATCAGATCTACAAGATAGGAGTAAAGAAGAGCCCGAGAGTCCCTCATTACTTCCGTAAGCTCGGTGAGGACGGAGTAGTAGAACCCGAAGTATTAGTAAAGCGCGGAGAGGTATTAGTAGGACGCGCCCAGCCGAGCCGCTTCGAGACCAAGAGGATGACGGACTTCGTGGACACCTCTGAGACTATGAAGGAACACTTTCCGATGTACGTAAATGACGTCCTGTTCTTCATCCGCGCCGCCTCCGACTTATACACTTACGTGCGCTTACGCGACCACAGGCCTCCGAGCTTAGGTGATAAGTTCGCGACTCGTCAGGGACAGAAGGGAGTGGTAGGCATGCTATATAGGCAAGAAGACCTCCCGTATACCGCGGACGGAATCGTACCCGATCTCATCCTTAACCCCCACGCGATGCCGAGTCGTATGACGTTAGGACTCATAATAGAGGGTCTCGCCTCCCTAATAGCCCTAAAGACCGGAAAGCCCTTCGACGGAACCCCCTTCCGCTTCAAGGATCCGCGCATAATAGAGGAATACAAGAAGAAGCGGTTCCCCAACCGCGACATAGAAGATATATCCGCTATGGACATCGTACAACGTCGGCTCAAGGAGCTAGGGTTCAACCCGTACGGAGAGAGGACGATGTACGACGGACGTACCGGAAGGATGCTTAATAGGAAGATCTTCTTAGTGTCCCTACACTACCGGCGCCTGAAGCACGAGGTTCGCGATAAGATGCACATGCGTTCCCGTGGTAAGTATCAGTTACACATCAGACAGCCTACCGAAGGAAAGTCCCGCGAGGGAGGACTTCGCGTGGGAGAGATGGAGCGCGATACGTTCGTAGGACACGGAGCCTCGTTCGTGCTCTTAGACCGCATGCTTGTAAACTCCGACGAGACTACGATATACGTATGTAAGAACTGCGGAGGAATAGGGTACTACAAGAGGGAGGGAGGACGCGAGGTTCCCGTGTGTCCCTTCTGCGGTAAGCCCGACCTGTACCCCGTAAAAGTCCCGTATCCGTTCTACGTACTTTACGTGACGCTCTTAGCTATGGGAATCATGCCGAAGATTAAGCTACATAGTAGGTTCGATTAAAAACGCTCCCTTAGTATTTTTATGCGTTCTTCGAACTCCTTCGTGCCCGGTAGATATATCTTGAGACCCTCGGTAGTTATGTCGAACGGAACCGGCCCGGTATAGTGAGCCCTAGCGCGCATCTTGGGTATCAACATATAGCGTACGAATCCGTCTACCGTCCTCACGGCATTGAGGAGTATGATCCCTTTCGTCACGTACTGCTCGACGGTGAAGTCCGCCTCGGTAATAACCCGAGTTAATGAATAAGCGATGTTCGACGAGCTCTTTAATACGCGTAGGAAGTCGCGCTTATGTATGTTTGGAGCGACGCTCGTGAGGGCAGGAAGTGAATCGAAGATGAGAACGTAATGGGAAGGCGACTCTAGGTCCCCCATCACTATGGATAGGGTATCGATGAGACTCTGCTCCAAGGATTCGCTATCGGCTATCGACTCATACGAGATAATATACGGAGACTCATCCGCGAGCCCTTTTCTTGGGGCAAACTCCACGATGGCCATCCTCCCTTCCTCGATGCATTTCTCTATGTCTATGTTGATCTTCTTTGCCGCCCTTATGAGCTCCGAAGTAGTTTCCTCTACCGTGAAGTATATGGGAGCGGCCCCGGACTCGCACGCTTTCCGCGCTAACGTCAACGCGAGCAACGTCTTACCCGTTCCGGGGCCGCCTCCTATCATATATATACCCGGTATATCGACGCCCGGCTTTTGGTCCTGGGAGTGCCGAACCAAGAGTTTATCTAACTCCTCGATTCCCGTTGGGACCACATTTATATCTTTTATGATGTAAGGCTTACCCGCGGGAGATCTTATGATTTTACGGTCGCGATGTATCATCTGATCAGATCAGGAGCTTTCTATTATTGTTTCGCAAAAAACCTCGAAGAACGGTTTCCGCGTACTCCTTAAGCCGAGGTATGCGCGTACATGTCCTAGAATAGTCGATCGCTCTGTCTATCTTTCCACAATAATCACCTCTACAATAGTTTTCTAACTCCTTTAGAGCGCGCTTAGCCTTCTCCTTCATCTCCTCCGTCCCGAGGAGGTCCGCGAGTATTAGATAAGCTTCGGCCTTATCCGCGGGAGTTCCTAAATGTAATAATGGTAATGCTCCTCTTAGGGCGAACTCCGGATCCCTCTCCACGTAAGCCGCGCGCAAAGCGCTCCTTAGGGTAAATATAGTCTTATATTCGGAGAGCTTATTGTACGCCTCCATACACCGTAGGGAGCTAGTGAAACAGTGCATGAGCTTCATGATACCGTCGTACTTCATGATCGAACAGTTCATGATCGGAAGGCGTCTGTATTTTGGATATAGCGCGTAATATGCTATCGCCTTAAGCGTCTTCACCCTACACTCTTCGAACGAGTTTCCGTGTCTATCGAGTATATTAAGTAGCTTCTCATACCGGGGCCGCGAGGCTAGTCCGGGCTTTCCTCCTACGATCTTTACCCCTCCTCTATCTATCGTACGGTACGCCTTATCTATGAGCCGATCTAGATATTGTCTAGACCGCCGGGCCTTACTCGTTAAAGCGTCCGTGAGTAAGCGAACCGTGGCGTTATAAAATTCTTCTAAGTCCTCCTCGCGCGGGGAAGCCCGGGAAGCGTGAAGGCTAGATAATACGTTTCCGACCTGTCCTAGTTCTATTAACCTCTTTACTTCATGATAGAGGCTCACGATCGTTTATGATCGTATATAGAAAAATCAAGAGCTCCTCTCGCCCCGAATCTTCAGAGCTCTCAACGCCTTCACCGCCTGTAGAGGGGTAATATACGCGGGTATACCGGCATCGACGAACTTCTTCACGTACTCCTTCGGGACGCGCCCTCCGGGTAATATTAAGACCATAGGTTTACCCTTATCGTTAGCCTCCTTAGCCTTCCTTACGATCATCTCGTAGAACCTCTCGAAGTCTAAGGCGGGGCTCTGCATTAGGGCTATAACGATTATAGCATCCACGTCCTCGTCCTTTATTACTTCCTCTATCGCCTTCTCATACCTCTCTACAGGAGCGTCCCCTAATACGTCCACGGGATTATTTACGCTAGCCGCGGGCGGAAGAGATTCCTTTAGACGCCTCTTAGTCTCCTCGCTCAGTTCCGCGAGCTTCATACCGTGGAGCACGACGTAATCGCTCGTCATCACTCCGGCTCCCCCTCCGTTAGTTACGATCGCTACGTTCTCGCCCCTCATCGGAGGCTGCCTCTCTAGAGCCACGGAGGCGTCGAGGAGCTCCTGCATGTCGAACACGTCCACTACGTTATACTGGTGGAACACCCCCTTATAGATCTCCGCGGCCCCAGCTAGACTTCCCGTGTGACTCGAAGCCGCCTTAGCTCCGGCCTGAGTGATTCCGGCTTTGAACACGACAAGAGGTTTTCTTAGCTTCTCTAATACTCTCGCGAACTTACGTCCGTCCTTTACTCCTTCGATGTAAGCCGCTATTACCTTCGTATCCGGGTCCTCGTTAAGGAACTCTATGAGGTCGCTCTCATCTATCTGCATCGCGTTGCCGTAACTAATGAACTTCGAGAGCCCTATGCCTAAGTCCGCCATCCGGTCCATAAAGGCCGCTCCGAAGGCTCCCGATTGGGATATGAAGGCGATGCCTCCGTGCTTCGGCTTATCCTGCCTGTCGGGCGGATTAAATATTGTATCTAGCGAGGTCTTAGGAACGTATACGCCTAAACAGTTGGGGCCTAATACGGCCACCCCGGTACCCTCAACGATCTTCAATATCTCCTCCTCGAGCTTAGCCCCTTCAGGACCGGTCTCCTTGAATCCCGCGGATATTATTATGATCGCCTTTACTCCTTTCTCTACGCACTCCTTAACTACGCTAGGTACGACCTTCGCGGGTACGGCTATGACGGCAAGGTCTACATCCTCGGGGACGTCCTTTATCGTCTTATAGCACGGCTTTCCGAGAAGCTCTTGACCGTTTTGACACTTTATGTTTACGAAGTACACTTTCCCGGGGAACTTTAATAGGTTTTCCGCTATCGCGCGTCCGACCTTACCAGGCTTATCCGTCGCTCCTATTAGAGCTACGCTCTTGGGCTCGAATAAGTAGATCATATTCTTACGATAGTCCATTACCTCATCTACGCGTGGACGTAAAAAGTGTAGCGCGCTTATAAGAGCTTAAGGTCCCCGGTTATCTGATCGACCCGTTTTTCGGGGGCGGGTCCTATGCCTAGCGCGGTGATCGTACCCGGGGGTAATTGAGTGTGCCCGGCATCCCTCACTAAATAACACGGAAGACCGCGAAGCTTAGCGATCTCGTAGCGTTCAATAAGAACGTCCTTCGGGGCTTTTACTACTACTTTCTTCGCCCCTCTTCTCTCCCACGCCCTCACGAGACCGGGCCGTATACGTTCCGCTTCGCGTAAAGCCCCTAAACTAGCGTGGGCTACTTGTGCGGCTAACTTCCCCTTTCCGACCTTCCTCAGGATATCGGAGTTAAAAACTATCACTTGCTTATACATTCTACGACTTTCTTCCACCTCGATAATATCCTTTTATCGATATATCCGGAAAGAGATTCGGCGACGTTTAGAAGATATCTTAGCTCGTCTAGCTCATCGTACACGAAGTTCGATCCGTCTAGCCGACGGAGCACAGCGTTCTTCACACGCTCCTCGATCCGACCAGCGAGCAAAGCCCTACCCTTATGACTCTTCATGAGTTCCTCCACGGCCTCTTCAGATAATTCGCGCCTCATCAAGAATAGCGCCACCTTAGCGAGCCTCGGATCCGCGTCCTTAACGTTCTCCCATAAGCCCGAATCGACTATTAAAGAACACCGTATGGGGTAATCTATGAGCTCCTCCACTAATATCTTAAGGACCTCCTTAGCCCTCTCTTTGTCCTCCTTTACTTCCTCAGCTAGCTTCTTTAGAGCCTCTATCTCCTCCGAGTACAACTTATACACGGATTCGCTCCAAGGCCTCCCTTCTATGATGTTCTCCTTCTCGTTCATACAGAGCCTTAGAGCGGCGCGTATCGCTCTACGAGGATCCATCTAATGATCATTGGGGACCGGTATAAACTTCTGGGGTCGTACACTAAAGGATAAAATCAATCTAGTCTTATGAGCGAGTTTATCGTGTTCTCGGGCCTAAACGTTCCTATAAGCACGGAGCCCTCTACGTTATCGGCTGTGGGTATATCGAGGTATAAGTCCCGAAGCCTAGCGAGAACTACATACAGAGCGTCGTCCTTCGAGAGTAAGTCTATTAGATCTAGGTCGGGCTTTACGAAGGGCGCCTCGTATATGTATAACCCTTTGTTATAACCGCCCGGAATCGTGGAAAGTCTGTTCGAAAGGAAGTACGTGGCGAGCGCGTTATAATAGTCTGAGGACTGTCTCGGAAGTGACGCGGCGAATCCTTTAGTAGGTACGGGTATAACCTTCCGCTTGCGTTTAATCGAGCCGAACTTCGAGATCACCTGCATTTTATATTCTACATATACTTCCTTATCGCCCCGCTCTATGCGCTTCCTCTTCTCTCCGTTCCTTTCTTTCATAGATGAGGACCGGACGAGTACGTGGACCGCTCTTGAAAGGGGGTTTTCCTTCCTTAGTATAGGTATAGGGTATATCTCTATCTTAGGGGACGTGCCATGAGATATACCGTAGTACTTACGAGAGGCGTCCGCGAACGCGCTAAGGAGCTTCTCTAGGAATTCTATCACGCTCATCTTCGTCTCTTTCTCGTTCGGAAGCCTCCTTTTGAGCTCTTCCTCCCGTAGTCTTAAGAGCTTCTCATCTAGCTTGTTAATAGGATAAGGAATCACGTGCGACGCAGATTTTCTCTCTATCTTTATCGAGAGCTCGTCCTCACGAAGCCCTAATATCCTCTTGAGCGTAAAGGAGTCGCCTTTGTCTTCGAACTCCGCGAGTACGTATAGAGGGATCTTCTCCTTATTTATGGACGCGAAGTATAACGAGAGTTGCTTTAATACGGTAATAAGCCCTCTGTTCGTCGTGAGTATGGGGAAGTACTTAGGATCCGCCTCTCCCGATATGAGGAACTTCCCTATGCCGACTAGGATCCTAAGCGTGGACGGGGGTATAGCTAACTTCGGTAAGCATTGTTGAAGTATACAATCGGGTTTTATACACGGGCCGTACGCGGATAACGCGAGATCCTCTTCGGACGCTTCTTCGGAGAAAGCGGGGACGGGCTTGATGATGTACTCATAAGATTCATCGCTAGAGCACCCGCTCACCCTTATTTTCTTAATCTTATAATCGAACGCCCCCTTCCGCTTTTTGAGCTTCTTTATTTTTTCTATTATTCTCGTCCCCTCCCTCGCGTACTCCTCGAATATATCTTTAACGAGCTCCGCGTGATTCTCTATTAGCTTCGTTACGACTCCCCTCTTATTACTCGGAACGTCATCGTACAATGGTATGTAGGAGATGTATAAAGAGGCTAGCTTCGGAGCTATCGTGTGAATGAGTCTAAGTATAAGATCCTCCTTTACCTCCTTCTTCCCTCCCTTCTCACCGGGCGAAGAGAACGAGAACTCCTTTAGATCTTCCTCGTCGAGTTTCTCTAACTCGTTAAATAGCTCATCTATTACCGAAAGATCAGCCGTTTTGTCGCGCCTCAAGAAGAGCCTCCGGTCTATTAGGACGTTCTTCATCCGATAGAACTCTCCCTCGAACTCCGTATGTGAACCTAATACGTGCATCTTATAGATGGGCCGAGGTAAAGGTACGTCGATCCCGCTATGAATCTTCTCCCTACAACTCTCGCTATCTAATATGCTCTTAAGTACTACGTCGGGCCTCCGCGAAGAATTATTAATAATCTTAGATAATGAGGAGGCGCATCCCTCTCCCTTCTTTTCCTTTAAGTACGTCTCAGCTATCTTCTTTACTATTACCTTACCCTGAAGACAAGGCTCCATGTATATCGTCTTAGCGTCGAACCGGCCGCGAGCTAGGATTCCCCTCTTATAATTTAACTTCGCCCCGCTTACCGCTCCTAAGATAAACGCGTGAGATACGTATGTACCGGTAGCGCAAGCGTGCACGAAGACCTTCGCTATCCTCATAAGCTTGCGATCCTTCTCGGTTAGCCCTAAGAGGTTGTTAAAGAAGTTCATCCGAAGGTCTATAAGGAGCTTAGCCTTGTCGCTATTTACGTAAGAGAGCGCTAAAGAGAGTACGTTAGGGAGAGTATAGAGGGAATCTATGGGATATAACGATACGTTTATTTTACTCATCGGACAGATCCTGCTGTTATAACATACCCTACGGTCGTCCGCGTTTATTCCCATTCTCTTCGCCTCCCTAAGCACGTCCGATACGTGCAACTTCGGTAAAGAACTACTTGGGCATGAGGGCTTGGGTGATACGTTCGCGATGGCGTTCATAGCGATCAACGAATGTAAAGCCATTACGGCCGTGGTGAAGAGATTCCGCGTCTTTATCGTTTCGTCCTCTCCCTCGCTACTTATCTTATCTAGTTTCAAGAGGTTCTTGAGGAAGTCTTCGCAAGCCTCCTTATATTTCTCGACTTCGTCTCCTTCGATTCCAAACACCTCTTTTATAGGGTCCCTTAACTCGGCTCCATATAAGGTACCGCGAAGGTTTACGATCGTCCTTACTGGGTTATGAGGGCAAGGGCCTGAGGCGTACCCAAACATATCTAGAACGTATAATAAGTACGCCTTCTCCCCGTCCTCTTCTACGACCTTTAGCTTGATCGTGGGTATTAATCCGGAGATTACGGATATCGTAGCTAGCGCGGATAGGGGAATATCTATCGAACATATCATGTAATATAACGGTGAGGTAGCGCGTTGCGCTCCGCGGTATACCCCTATTAGTGTCTGAGGTATAATGAAGCGCGCGATCCCGAGGACGTCCCTGATCTCTACGTTCATATCGAGCTTGAGTAACCCGTCTAAGACGTCCCTCTTCTTATCGTCCTCGATCTTCTTCAGGACCTCTTCTTTCTTCCTCTTTATTTTATCGGATATGAACTTCAGGCGTATTAGTTCTTGCTTACCCTGAGCCGTTACGCGAGTTTCGTCCCGATTATCCGTAAATATAGTTGTGTCTCCCACTAAGTCTACGATGTCCGTGTGCGTAGCTAGAAACTTCTGATAATGCTCTAGCGAGTCCTCTACGGGTATTATTACGAGCTTATGGAGCTTCGCCTTCCTACCCTTAGGACGATATACGCGATTAATCGCTTCGCAGAATATACGAAGTACAACTAACGCGGCCTTAGCTATCTCATCCTTCTTTTTCTCCGGATCCCTCGCTTTTGTAACGTTTTTAACCCGCTCCTTTAGAGGCCTATAGCGGTCTACGCTCCCTTCACTCATATCGATTTTCTTTAAGGCGCGATGGAGCTCTCCGTTCTTATCCTCTAAGACGTCCCTATATTCGTCGGGAACGAGCTCGAAGACGATATCAGCGTATTTCTTAACCTTCAAGAGCGTATCTAAGATCACGTATAAGCTCTCCCGAGAGATATGTCTCCCTTCTATCTTCCTTATTACCTTCCTAATTCTGTCGTCGAAGTTCCGTATAGATCTCATCGCGTTCATCGCTACGGATTGAGCTTGCGCGAACGTCTTGTGCTCCTTTAGGTTACCCACGATCATCGGAATCATCACGAAGAGAGGTAAGCTAGGAGTCTCGAAGACCTCGTGAACGCTCTTCAAGAAGATCCTTACTTCGGTTTCGCTGCGCTTCCCTAGCTCCGCCGCCTTCTTTACGTATATCTCTATGGGGCGTATATCTAAGGGAATACTATCTCCTCTCGATAGAGCTTCCTCTATACTCTTTATAAGCTCTTCGAACGCGGCTCTCCTTATTTTAGCTTTTACCGTTATGGGCTTCTCGGACTCGTAAGGGAACGAGAAGAAGACGGCCGAGTTTAGATAGCTGATCGACTTATAGACGTTCTCCGGTATCTGCGTCACCTTCGACACCGTATTGAATATCACCGCTACCCTCTCGTTCGAGAGCCCCTCTTTCTTAGCTTCCTCCTCGAGTATCTTTAAGAACGTGTACTGAGCGATCGTCGAATATACCCGCGGAGACACGTCGACCTCGTCTACCTCATTAGAGCGCACGGAAGCCGTGTATGGGAGCAAAAGAAGTAGCCGTAGTTGATACCTAAGCTTCTCATAGGCCTCGGAAAGCTTCAACGAAAGGTTATTCGAAAGGTACTCGTTGCGCGTTATGTACACGAGGTTCGTTACGGGTATTGCTAACGAGGGGAGCCTCTTCCTAAACGCCATCGTCTCTCACCTCCGAATATCGACACTATAGGTATCTCGGAGAATATCGCGTAGTTAATGAGGAACGAGAACGCCTTCCCGTACACGATGTCCTCATCACCCGAGCTCATGTCTAGGAACACGAAGAGAGGGGAGTTTTTCTTGCCGCTTTCGTACTTATCTACTATCTTCATGAGTATAGTATACCGCCGATCACCGACGATACGCTCGAAGTATATGGGAAACACCATAAGCTCGTTTGACCTCTGAAGGAGCCGCGCGAAGGTATCGGTATTACTCACGCGTATAATGTACGCGATCTCGTGCGGCTTATGCTCGGTTATGAGCTTCTCCATTAACCTCTTAGACTCCCTAGGATCGAGGAAGAGCACGGCATTGCTTTCCGCTATGATGGACTTTACGTCGTATATTCTAGCCATGGGATTAGCAACTAAAGTAGGTATCCGGAAGTAGTCCCCGAGGACGTTATACTCCTTATATCCGTACTCACCGAACCTCCTAGACCGGGACTTATGATCGTCCGATATGATTAATATGGAGGGCAGTAAAATCGCTAGGGTAAAGTCGTTCTTAGCCACGATGATCGGATCGGTTTCCCGGAAGAACTCCCTAAAGCTATCCCGGTGTAGGCCGCTAGATATAGTGTTATCGGCTATGTTCGAGTACCCTATAATCACGAGGGACTTACGTCTGTGGCTTATGGCCTTAAGGATTTCGTGTGAGATGTAGGACGTGTACTCGCTCTCGTTCGTGATCCTCCTCACGTCGCGCCGGAATTTCGCCTCCGTCGTTATAGCAACGTATAAAGCGGTCGTGGATATCTTCTGGAAGAACGAGGACAATTCGGGGATCATGGGCGAAAAGGCTACTATCGTAATAGGTAAGAACACGACGGCTATGATGAGCGTGTATACGGTCCGCCTCTTCGTCGTCGTGATTACCTTAATGAAGTAATATATGCGACCGCCCGGGTTCTCCGGGGGAGAACGATACATCGTGGTTCCCGGAAACGCTATGACCGCAGCGAGCAGCGTTGCGAGGTAGATAACGGGTACGACCGCGTTAACGAGTTGTATCTGGCTCACGGTTACGGACGGTCCTATCCGATAATTAATGGGATATATGTACTCAAGGGCCGCCCCCGTCGCCTCGATGGGTCCGTATATTCTAGTAGTAATGTATCTCAATGACGTTCTCGGGAGGGTGAAGAAGAACGTGATCGTAGCTACGTCGAGGAAGACCGTAGTTATGAACGTAGCGTATACCGCGAACTTATCGGCCTTAAGAGTAAGAGCTGGGGAAAAGAGCGATATAGATGCTCTAGAGGAAGCGTACGCGGACGCGTATATCGGGAGCCGTGAGAAGGCGAAGAGGAAGACGAGGAGTAATATCGAGAGCCGATTAGATAGGTACTCCTCTAAAGATAACACGAACGGAACCGTATGCGTGAGGGCTATTAGAAGTATTAATAGTAGTCCCAAAGCGCCCACGGAGGCTACTTCTTGGTGTTTAGGATAATAGAAGCCCAAGAGGAGCGCGGATAGTAGAAAAGCTATGGAGAAAGAGTATACGGAGGCTATCTTAGAGGCGGAAGATAACGCATAGGATAAGAGAAGAACGAAGGGAACGGAGGCTATGAGGAGCGCTACGTTCTTCACGTTTATCCTAAGTCCTACCTCCTCGCGCGCTAGTACCCCAACTACGAACGGAACTATGAGCAAGGACGTAACGGATATCGAGATGAGCAACGTCTCTAAGAGGATGTGAAAAGTGTTTTCTATGCATATTGATAGCGTAGAAGATATGTTCCGCAACTTAGGGCCGGGCTTAATGTAACCGGAAACGAACGATAATAATATAAGAAACGCCCCGAAGGATCCCAGGGGTATCGATGAGAGTATAATAAACGGAACGAGGCTCCTGTTGATGCTCTTCGGGACGATTCTACCTAAAGTGTTTAGCGTAATGTACTCTAGGTAGTTCTTGATCTTCCTTTCCGAGCTAAGTTTGTTCCAATAGTGATAAAGAGGCTTCGTTTGCATTCTTATCATCGCGCCATTTTGGTAAAAATTAGCTTTCCGTCTCTTTCCAAAAACGCGCC
The DNA here is from genome assembly GCA_027068385.1 of Candidatus Heimdallarchaeota archaeon. Lineage (GTDB taxonomy): Archaea > Asgardarchaeota > Njordarchaeia > Njordarchaeales > JAMOTR01 > JAMOTR01. The sequence continues at coordinate 14,444 of JAMOTR010000054.1, read as the reverse complement.
ATTTTCAGGAGCCTGGCACTTCATCATTGTATCTCAGGCCTTACACGCTTCATCATTCGATATCTTCCGGACGTATTACGATGGGTTTTATATTCTTCGCCTCTTCGGGCGTCACGTACGCATAAGCCATGATGATGAGCTCATCGCCTACCTCTCCTAATCTAGCGGCAGCTCCGTTGAGCACGATCTCTTTATCTTCTCCCTCTATTACGTACGTCTCGAAGCGAGCTCCGTTGTTCATGTTTACGACTAGAACGAACTCTCCGGGCATAATTCCGCTCTTTTCTAGCCGCTTACGCCCTATCGTGATCGACCCCTGATAGTATAGTTCCTTACCCGTTACCTTAACCCTATGAAGCTTAGCGCGTAGTACCTTGAGGTACATAAGTATTTCTAATCAGAAATAAATACGTCTTCGTCTCGTGATCGTTACGCTTTTCATGAACTCTAGTAGTTCCTTAGCCTCCTTGTTCGTCTCGAAGTATCTTCTCGACGGCTCCAAGATGCGTATTAGCTCTTCGGCCACCGCGTTCTTGAGGTCTAAAGGATGTATCTTTCCCTCTACGTACATCTTCTCGAGCTCCTCGTAAGTCCGTACCGTAATCGGGCCTCCGTATTTTGCGGGCCTTTCTATCGTAAACTCCCTGGGGACGCGTAAGATTATGTGTTTCGCGATATCCATTATGGGATTATTAGGATCCTTAGCCGGACAATACGCCTTACGTATCTTACGACGTATCTCATCGGGAGAGTCGTGTATAAAGATAGCCGTCTCGGGCTTACTCTTCGACATCTTAGCGTCCTCTGGAGCGCCCATCTTCTTGGGTCCCTGGAGGCCCATAAGGAGATGATGATGAATCGCTACCGGCTTTACGCGTCCTAATTTCTCCGCGATCTCCCTCGCGAGCATCGTGGCTTTCCTTTGATCCATCCCCATCTCCACCCCATGAAGCCTTAACCGATGGATGTCCGTTACCTGCATAGCGACGTATATGTACATTCCTAGCGGTAGCTCCTCGCTCTCCTTACGACCGGCTATAGTGAGGCCACGCTTAAAGCGTCTTAACGAGGCGGCCATAGAGGTCTTTAATACCTCGTGCCGGTACTCTTCCGTATATATCTCGGACGCTAATACGAACTCCACGCTTTCGTGTATCCCTAAGGACTTCCGAGCGTGAATGAGATATCTAGCGGCCTTTTGTATGTTCTCTAAGGAACCACCAAGCTTCTTGTTTATCCGGGCGTGAAGGTCGGCTAGGAGAAATATTACCTTAGCGCCCGCTTCGGCTAGATCGTTGGCTTTAAGCACGCTTATGAGACCCGTGCCTAGATGAGCTAGACCGGAAGGCTCGAAACCGTTATAAAATCTGGGCGCGTCTACCGTCTCAAAGAGTTCGCGAAGTTCGTCCTTCGTTACTACCTCCTCCGTAGGGCGCCTTAAGGCTAGCTCCATCTTAGCCTCCACGTCCATCTAATCTCCTTCAGGGGCAACTATTTAATCCGAAGGGGTAACGTAAAAAGCCTAACATCTCGGGTTAAGCCCATGAGCGATTTCGTGTTAGTTCGTTACGCCCTCTATGCTGATGGCGAACTAGTAGATACTAACGATCCAGAAATAAAGGCGGACGCGAACGATAAGCCGGTCCTTATTAAGCTAGGCGAGGGTAAGGTGTTCCCTAAAGAGGCTGAGGAGGCTCTGAGAAATCAGGATTCCGCGGAGATAGAGCTACCTCCGGAAAAGAGTCCCTACGGTCCCTACGATAGGAGCTTAATTAAGGCGTATAACACCAAGAGGCTTTCGAGGATCCTCGGGCGTAGGCCTAAGATCGGGGAGACTATAATGATCGGAAACGCTTATGGTCGCGTGATACACGTAGACAGGCAAAACACGCTCGTGGACTTTAACCACCCGCTAGCGGGTAAGACTATAAAGTACGTGCTTAAGGTAATAAAGCGCATAGAGGACGATAAGGAGCTCATAAGCCGGCTAATCTATGAGCTATGCGACGAGATAAAGCCGGAGGAGGTGAGCTTCGAGGAAGGAGAGACCTTAACGGTAGTACTCCCTAAGGGCCGGTTGAAGTGTCCCGGTGTGGAGAATAAGGTAGTAGCCGTGCTTAAGGAACGGAATAAGCTAAGGGATATGGTCCGGAAAAAGCCCCTAAAGGCGGAGCGGCTAGAAGAAGAATGAAGATCGAACACCTTATTTTATTAGCTCGCGGCATCGGCGATACTATCTTAGAGTTTTCCGGAACGCATCTGCTTACGAATACTAGGGAGTTCGGAGGAGACATCGAAAGGCTCGTGGATAGAAAGGCTGAGGAGACCCTGTTCGGGTTACTAGAGATTATAGATCCGGGGCCTGACGTCATTACGGAGGGCAAGGGATACGTGGAGCGTGGCGGTGAGGGTATACTCGTAGTCGATCCCGTGGACGGATCCGTAAACGCTGATAGGGGTGTACCGATATTCGCTGTATCTCTCGCATACTTCGAGGAGCTCTCGCTTTCTAGCCTATCTAAAGCCGTGATATACGATCCGGTCCATAGGACGATCTTCTACGCGGAAAGGAACAGGGGGGCGTTCATGAAGAAGGACACGTCCATAAAGGAACTCACGCCGCCTAAGAAACCGGCTTTAGAGCTCGTATACATGAGCATATCGAACGATACGATCGAACACGTCTCTAAGCTCCTATCTATGGGAATTCGCGTGAGGGAACTGGGGAGCGTGGCGATAGGCATGGCCTACACGGCCGCGGGATATTTCGACGCGTTCGTGGACATACGCGGGATCGTTAGGCTCATCGATATCGCGGCCGGTTATCTTATCCTTAAGGAAGCGGGTTATAAAATAAACCTAGAGATGACCGAGAGCTTTCCTTATCCGAAGTTTTCGATCATAGCGGCCCATAGGAGCATGATGCCCGCGCTCAAGAGGTATCTTGAGTCCGAAGGCTATCGTAATATGTTTCTGCGACGATCGTAAGAGAGGGATGATCGGAATATAAGGCGATGAACGAGTCCCCCTCTTTTAAGAGGATGATCACTTCTCTTCCGTCTATTATTATTCCTCCGCCCATGGAATTCAGGCGCTTCCGCGACGCCCCTTCTATCTTGGGGTCCTCCGGGCTTAGTATATAAATCTTTACCCCACGTTTTACGGCTTCCTCAAGCTCTTCTTTAAGCCTCGATATTAGCCGATTTGGACCAGAGAGTTTCACGTATTTTCTCGCGTTACGTATCGCTTCGGCCACTTTAGAGGCTATTAAAGATGGGTCGCGGATGAGTATAACGCGTCTCTCTTCGACCTTAGCCTTCCTCGCGAAGGCCTTCTTTACGAGCTCTAAGAGCTTTTTCTCCGTGTTTTTAATATTCTCTACGAGCGAATTCACGTACACCGGAATAGCCTCTTGAGGATCTACGGCCATATACGTTCTAGGCCTCGCCTCTATGATCGTTATAAACCCCCTATCGGACAACGACTCTAAAATAGAGTATACTTTAGAATACGGTACGCCGGAGAGGTCGCTTAGGGTACGAGCGTTTAGAGGGCCATATTTTAGTAGAGTGATGTAAACCAAAGCCTCGTTTTTAGAAAAACCGAGCTTTTGTAGTAGCTTAACGATCTCTTCCTCCATCGATATCAGGTATTCGCTTTTACTTCTTTTCAGCCGTATACTCGGCTAGCTTATGAGTAGGAGCGAACTCGCCTAGATAGTGACCGATCATCTGAGGCTTTATCTCTATCTTAACGAACTCCTTTCCGTTATACACACCTACTTTCGCTCCGACCATCTGCGGTAGTATGGGCATGTCGCGCAAGTGAGTCCTCACGAGCTTTCCGGTCGATTTAGCCTTAATGATCTTGTTTAGTAGCTTCTGATGCTCGGGAGAGAGACCGCGACGTAAGGTCCTTCTAATCCTCGCGGGCATAATTTCGGCTAACTGGTCTAGATCCATACTCTGTAGCTCCTCTAGCGTATATCCTCTGTAGAGGAACTTCTTCCTCGTAGACATACAAATGATCGATCGAATATTTGGAAGTTTAACTTAGCCTTCACCGAGATATTTCTTCGAAATGGGATGCGAGATTAAGTATTAAACGGACACCATTAATAATGCCAAGGAGAACTAAGAGAAGGAGATCGAGAGCTTCTTCTATAGGGAATGTCTCTTGCCCTTCTTGTGGTCGGACGCCTAAGAGCCGCAAGGAGTTAATGGACCACGTAGTACGCCAGCGGACGCTTACGAACGTTAGCTTTAGCGGTAAAGTAACCGTTACCGTGATGGGCATCGTAGAGTGCCCGAACTGTGGTAAACGCTTTAGGGTCGTATTGAGCAAAGTGAAGCTAGACGCTTCGGGTAAAAGCCCTAAGGAACGCGTTTTAGAAATTATTAGAAAGGAGAAGAAGATAAGCCTGAAGGAACTTTCTGAGAAGACGAAATTTAGCGAGAGGGCTTTACGTCTTGCGCTAGAAGGATATGTAAAAGAAGGTACTATTAAGGGTCACTTTGAGGGGGACGTGTTCGTTCTGGACGAACGAACGGTGACCTAGCTTTGACGGCCATCATGAGTTTTTCCTTAAGCCCCTCTTCGTCCCTCTTTTTTATCTCCTCTTTAGCGTCTATCGCTATTGGCATCCTTAAACAGGGCATAAAACGACCGTCGTGCGAGAGCCTTATACGCGTGCATCCCATGCAGAAGCTACTATTCTCGGGCTTTACGAACTCAACTTTTACCCCGTTATTCAATATGTACACGATGCGGTTCTGCATATCGCGCCTTATGTAATACGTTCTCGCGCGTCTCGCTATGACCTTCTCTACCTCAACGGGGTTAATCTTCTGCGGATAGTCGTTACCTAAGAGCTCTATAAACTGTAGCGAGAACCCCATCTCGGAGGCTAGCTCGATGTATTTAGGAACGAACTTTATGTTGTACGATAGTAGAACTACGTTTACCTTCACGGGCATATACTTAAGGGCCTCTTTTATACCATCGAGAATCACTTTAGGGGACACGTTCACGCGCGTGACGAGCCTAAAGGTCTCTTCATCGAGTCCGTGTAAGGACACGTTTACCCTCTCTAAACCCGCCTCGTATAACGGTTTAGCGAGACGTTGAAGGAAGAACCCGTTCGTAGTAATGGAAACGCGCATATACTTGGACATATTTTTCACGATCTCCACGATATCCTCCCTAATTAGGGGCTCCCCTCCCGTAAGCTTAACTTCCTCAATGCCCAATGAGGATAAAACTTCGGCCACGAAGCCGTAATCCTCCGGTGATAACTCTTCTCCCGACCGAAATATGCCCTCGCGGTGGCAGAAAAAGCACCTAAAGTTACACCTCTGAGTGACGGACGCCCTCAATTTCTTTAGCGGCCTCCCGTAACGGTCGATGATCATTTAGTATCGCTTTAACCTCTTAAACCGTCTTATCTTGTAGAAAGATATCCTATTTTCCTCCACGACGGCTAAGAGTGGATCTTTACGAACCGTATGTATAAGCCTAGAAACGCGAACTACGTCGAGGCCCGTAGCCTCACCGGTTACGATCACGGCATAAGGCGCGTGTTCCACGTCCGGCCCCTTCACATATACGAGAAAATGGGCTCCGAATCTAGTTCCGTTCCTTACGATCAGTCCCTTATCCCTGAGCACCTTATACACGCGATAGACGCGATCGTCGTACGAATAAGACGACTTGAGTTCCTCGAGCGTCATCCTTATCCCCTCCTTATATACTTCTATTCTCCCCTTCTCGGCTAAGTATAGAGTCTCGTACACGTCTAAGAGTAGAGGCCTGTTGAACGGCTTGCCCCTGGGGTGCTTCTTTAATCCTAAAGGGTTCCCAAAAAACTCTTGATATAGCTCGTAAGCCCGCTTCTTGTTCATAATTATAGAGCCTCCGGGTAGCCGCAGCGCTCTCATAGCCTTATCACCCCCAGCTTCATGCCGGAAAGCGTGGGGAGTCTCAAGAGTAGCCGTATGAGTATTAGTCCTAAGGCGAGCGAAAGGAATGTGAGTAACGATATAAACGTCGGGGGAATGATGGTCCTGCCTAAATATTTCTCTAACGTACCTCCTATGAACGTCATCACGATCGTGAATCCTAGCGGGACGATCCGCGACAAGCTTCCGACGTTAGGAACTATAAGCGATTTGCTTACGTTCATGGAATTCCGCTCGTATATGGCGGTAACGAAGACGAAGGCCGTGATGATAAGCGTATTATAATAGAACTTCAACAATAGGAACGCGATGATCGATAAGAAGAGTCCTATCGCGGCGCCTAAGGAGAAACCTACCTTCGCGCTCGCCCTCGCCCCTATAGCTATCAACGCGGCGATGAGCGTAGCTATGGGAGAATACGTAATGAACGCGTCGTGTAGGACTTTAGGGGAAGACTTAGCTAGCTCCAAAGTCTTTATATAGATAGGGTAAAACCGCTCGCGCAACGCGTACAAGCTTATGTTCGGGCCGTATATCGAAAAGAGGGGGACGGCTAATACGAGTATTACAATAGCCACGAGTCCCTTTATGGACTCAAGTATAGCCTTCCTCAGATCACCGAAGAAGGGGACGTTCGTAGTATAAGTGATCCGGGATGAGTACCGGGTGATAGGTAAAAGTAATATGAAAACTACGATCGGAGCCAAAGCGTATAACGCTACGACGGTGATCGTGAGGAAGGAGATCACGGGTACGAACCTTATGGATCTCTCGTACGTCCTTTGATATATAAAGAACATTAGATCCGCCTCCTGGGTGTTGAGCATATCGTAAGCCCTATGAGCTAGTACGATGAACTCCACAGCCGCGAGCGAGGAGATCCGCAAGACGTAATCGAGGGAGCCGTAGATTTCGAAAGCCTTCAACGCTGCGAGTATAGTAGGAATTAAAGCGATCGATAAGGACACGCTCAGAGCTAGCCTCATAATAATAAAAAATCGCGTGTTTAGATCTATACCCAGCTTCTTCACGAGCTCCTTATAGCGATTTCTTACGGTTACCTCCGTCACCGTGGCTACCTCAGCGATAGCGCGCTGAGTACGTTTCTCTCCCGTGATTAGACCGGCTATGTATAACGCGGCGGCCGCGAGTCCGGTCGGGTCTTTACCCGTAGTGATACCTAATTCCTTAGCGCGCCTTATAATGTCCTTCGCGACGGCTACCGCCTCGGTACTCATATCTAATAGCGCGGCGAAGCGCACGATGTAGTCCTCGGGCATGGCGGGAGGTACGTTTAGCCCCTCTATGTTCCTTAATAAGAGCCTATAACAGCGCCCGAGCTCCTTACGAGATACTCCAGCGGCCTTAGCGATCTCGTCTAACGTCCTTGGTATACGGTGAATCCTACAAGCCGCATATATTGAAGCTCCCACCATGGCGTTAATGCTCCTACCCTTCGCTAGCTTCTTCTCTAGAGCCGTACGATAGATCACCGCGGCCGTGCGTTTGATGCTCCTAGGAAGGTCGAGGGCCTCTATTATATTAGAGATGATCTTAAGGGCGTTTCTCATGTTGCGCTCTATACTATTATAACGGTACCTAATACCGCGTCTGTGGCCCTTGTCCACGCCCACGTAGAGACTTAAGTCCGGAGCCTCCGGTAAGACGGGTATGAACGTCATATACTCGTCGTCCCAAGTGGGGGACATATCGAATTCCTCGACCGAATATACGCGACCACAGTTTTCGCATACGAGCACTCCGTCTTTAGTACGTACTAGTTTACCTCCACAGTGAGGACACCTCGTTAGCTCCGTCATAAAAGTCACCTGTTTATATGAAGAGCCTTAGAAGTAAAATCTTGGTCCCGGTTTTCGATTTATTAATCGTTTCGAACGCCTTAAATACCGCTTCTTTCTAGCCCAAAACAGAGCCCGAGAACGTATCCGACGTTCTATCCGATAACGGTTCCCATCGTCCACCTCCACGTCCGTACGCCATAACACCAGAGGCTCGGGAGGGGCTAGAGGAGGATATCTGCGCACGAACCCGCGCATCGCGTCGAGTATCTCACGCTCGTTCATAACCCCTCTATACCGCCGGTAAAAGTACCCTAAGATACGTCTTATGGCGTACTGCTCGAACCCGGAGGAGGAAAACGATATGAAGTCCTTACCGATCCCTATTTCTACCTCCTGCTTCTTCTTTCTCGGCTTACTTATTAGAGCTCTAGCGTCGATTTCTTTGGGTATTAACGGTAGGAAGGCCTCGAAGAGCCTTAGAACTTCGTGGGGAAGAAAATAACGATATTCCTTCCGTCTAGGCCTCCCCAAAGCCTCTCCCCATACGATCACGAAGTCGCTCACGAAGTCACCGTCGAAGTCTACGGGATTCGCCACCGCGTTCACTCCTTTATCCGTCCTCGAATACACGCGTCCATTAGAGATGTATGAAAGCACGGTTTCTACACCCCTTTGCTTAACCACTCCATGAAAGAAGCGACCGATATAGGCGAGGAGTCTCATATAGTACTAAGCGGAAACGCGCGTGATAACTCAATTTAAAACCGCAATGAAGAAAGCCTATGGACGTAATCATCGCAGGTTTTTCGGACGCTTCAAGATGGGTTAAAGACCTCATCAACGAAGTATCTAGGAGGGCATCCGCTAAGGTTTCGGCGGACGAGGAGCTACACCGCATAGTAGTGCGCACCAAGGATATAATTCCTGTAGTGAGATCCCCTGGTATAGACCGGGCGGCCGAGGCTTATGAGGCGGATAAGGAGCCGAAATCCATCGCTAAGAAGGTCGTTAAAGCGTTGAGGGAGATGGAGGACAAGCTCGACGTCACGATCACGAAATATAGACTCGAACTCCACGCGGGCGATTACAAGCTCTTCGATTTAATTACTAGGGAGGTGTTCTCTCAAGCTTCATACAGAGCGTCTCCGGAATCCCCTTACGTCGTTTATGTGGACGTGATCAAGCCTGGGGCTTACGTGTATACTGAGCGCATATATGGACCCGGAGGATTACCTATGGGGGTCGCGGGAAACGCGATCGCGCTGATATCCGGATCGATAGACTCCTTCGTCGCTGCGTATATGGGGATGCGTAGAGGATTTAGGATAGTCGGGTTCTACCCTATACTCACCCTTCGCGGTAAGAGTTTACTGAATAGAGTAGAGCGCCTCGCCTCCAATATCGACGAAACTTTCATAATAAAGCCGTTCGACCTCATCGACGACTATCAGGAGCTGCTAGAAGAGATACAAAATATCGGACTCGAAGATTACGCGGGTATCGCTCTGAAGCTCCGGATAATTAGGCGTATGGCGCTAGAGGCGAATAAACTCGGAATAAAGAACATCATCATTGGGGACGTCCTGATGCAGAGTCCTACGCAGACTCCTAAAATGATACGTGCCGAAAACATCATCGCGTCCGAGTCTAAGGTCCACCTCTTTAGGCCTATCTTAACGAGTACGAATTCCGAGATACTAAAGCGGGCCGAATTCTTAGATCTTGAGAACGCTAAGGATCCGATAGACTTGCCGGCTCCCCGGAAAGTGGACGACGATACGCTAAAAATACTCATGGAGACAATCCTAGGCTTATGAGCTTAGCGCCGTCCTCCGGATGCGATACTACGGGTATCCCATGTTTTTCTAGCATTACGCGAGCGTTTTTCACGAAACTACCTCCCATAAGTACGGCTACTACGGGCTTCTTCGGCTCCGCGTCTATGATAGCTTTTACAGCATTCTCCGCAGGTATGTGTATCGGAGGGACGAAGATGAATAAGATGCCGTCCACTTCGGGCGCCTCGTTTAGTACCTTCATACTCTTATATATCACGTCGTAATCCGCTCCCGCGGCCATGTCTATGGGGTTCCTACGCGAGGCGAACGGGGGGAGGAAGCTCCGATCGTAACTCGATAGATCGGGTAGCTCTAAGCCTAGTTTATCTAGCTCATCGGCAGCTAAGACACCCGGTCCTCCCGAGTTAGTGAGTATCGCTACCCTACGTACGCGCTTGAGTCCGTAGTTCATCGCATCTATGGCTAAGAATAATTCCCTCGTATCGTTTAGGATCCTAGCGTAAGCCCCGACTATAGATCTAAACATCGCCCGATCTCCAGATAGGGAAGCGGTATGGCTAGAAGCCGCCTTCGATCCCGCCTCCGTCTTTCCTCCCTTAAGTACATATACGTTCTTCGCCCCCTTTAGCGCCTCGACGAACCTGCGCCCTTCATGTAGACCCTCGATATAAAAGGCTATCGCGTCGAGCTCCTCCCGTTCCTTTAGGTACTCTATTAAGTCGGCTTCGTTAACGTCCGCAGCGTTCCCATAGCTAACGAATACACCGAGCCCTTTATCTAACGAGTAAAGCTCCATCAATACGGCCCCTCCCAACGCGCCCGATTGAGTAACGAAAGCCGCCTTACCAGGCTTCACGCGCACTTCGAACGTAGGGTAATACTTGTGAAACGCGTTTATGAGTCCAGCGCAGTTCGGGCCTAAGACGCGCATTCCGTGTTTCCTAGCCGCCTTCACGAGGGACCTTTGAAGGTCCACGTTACCCACCTCAGCGAACCCGGAGGATATGACGATCGCGGACTTTACCCCCTTCTTACCTAGCTTCTCTATAGCCTCGGGGACGTATTTAGCGGGTATTGATATCACGGCCGTGTCGGTCCTGGGCATAGAGTCTATATCATAAGCCTTGAGACCGAGTATCTCGTCGGCCTTTGGGTTAACGGGTATGATGTCCCCCTCAAACCCTCCTTCTAGTATATTTTTTAGGATCACGTGTCCTAGTTTCTTCGGGTTCCTAGACGCTCCTACTACGGCTACTGAGCGAGGCCGGAAGAGAGATTCTAGCGGTTCCATTTGAATTAACGTTTAATGCTCGTTTTCCCCTTTTGTGAAACTTTAAAGGAAATGTTAAAACGTTCCGGCTCAGAGTTATGCGTGTCTGATGATAGGTCTCTGGAGCCGGACGTGGAGCTATTAGAAAAACTCCGTAGAATGAGTCCGGAAGAAAGGGAGAGATTAAGAAAAGAGAAGTTAGAGGAACTAAGGGAGATCAAGGAGAAGATTAGAGAGCTAAGGGCAAGGCGCCAGGAGATTCTTAACGAGGCTAAGAAGATAATCGAGGAGCGCAGGGCGCTTATACAGGAGAAGCGTAGGAAGGTGGCGGAACTCAGGCAGATAAGAGAAGAACTAAGGGAGATCCGCGAGAGGCTAAACGAGCTATACGACCGCGTGAACAAGCGTAACGACGACCTGTATAACCTCTTAGCGAAGCTAAGGGCATTAAGGACGCGCTACGAACAGAATAGAGAACGCTTAGAGAGAATCATTAGAAGATATAGAAGGAAGTACGGGACGGAGATATCTACGCCCGAGGATATCGATAGGCTCATAGAGACGCTAGAGATGGAGATCTCATCAAAAAGGCTCACGAAAGCGGAGGAGGACGAGATCAACCTCGATATAGAGCGTCTCGGTAAGCTGCGTGACTTCATGGAGCGCATCGAGAACATGGAGCGTCGCATCAGGCGTATCCGCGGATACCTCACGCTCATAAACGCGGACATATCCTACGTGAGGCAGAAGCTACGCGCGTTGCGCGAGAAGCGCGAGGAGCTAAAGAAGAGGCGTAATGAGATCATAAAGGAGATAGAAGAGCTTAATAAGAGGATCGACGAGCTCACGGAGAAGCGCGATATGCTCTTCGAGCAGGCTAGGGAGATTAGGGACGAGATCAATAGGCTAAGGGAGAAGCGCGAGGAGGCGAGGCGCGTATTAAACTTAATAAAGCAGGCCGAGGTATACCGCCTCTCGCCCGAGGACCTAAAGGAGCGGCTAGAGAAGATGAAGCGCGGAGAGGAGATACCTCTAGAGATACTAAGGGTAATAGTAGAGCTACTATGATCGTAAAGGGAATAGTGGAAAAGGGAAAAGGAGAGGCTCGGTTTTTTACTCTCTTACCGCATTATCAGAGGTTCTTTCGCTCGCTTTTGGGGGCCGGGCCTTACCCAGGTACCTTAAACGTACTCTTAAAAAGACCTATAAGATTACCGCGCTCATACTTTCCGAATGAGGGTCGGCCCATATGGCGGGCCCGCGTGCGTCGGATCAATAAGACGCTCGTAAACGCGATCGCCGTGATTCCTGGGAAGAATGTAGGGAGAAAGCTAGAAATCGTATCGACGATGAAGCTTAGAAAACTTCTCGGAATTAAAAACGGTCAGGAGGTGATGCTATCTGTCGGAGCGGGAGATCTTAAGAAGAGGGGTTGAGGGAGTATTAGAGGCTAGGACCTTAAGGTATAACGGCCGGATAGACGGAATATTAGATCGGATGAGGAGCTTCGAAGCCTTAGGGGACGAGTTCGCCTTTAGGGTATTAGAGAACCGCATAAGATTATACAAAGAGCCCGTCGTGGAGGAGATCTCCATTAGTAGCGGGAAAAAGAGTAAGGGCGTGAAGCTAATCGTCTCTAGGTACTATAACGTAAACCGCCTCCATGAAGGCGTCGTAGTGGGAGTCCTAAAGATCGATAAGGACACGTTGAACGCTCTAAATAACCTAAAGAGCAAGGTCAACGTAAGCGGAGTAAAGGAAGTCGTCCTCGTCTCTTATACTAAGCCCTCCGATAAGAACGCTAAAGAGGCGGAGAACATAATACGTAAGACTTTCGACACGAAGATACACCTAACGTTCTTACACGGAGGAAATTACCCGATGTTTAATATCATGAGGCACTTCCTCGTGCCGCCCCACATACTATTAAACGAGGAGGAGAAGGCGGAGATATTTAATAGATATAACGTGGAAGAGCCGACGAGGCTACCGTTAATTAAGGAAAAGGATCCAGTAGCTAGGCTCATAGGGGCTAAAAGAGGGGATCTGATCATGATCATACGCGAATCGGAAACCGCCGGACGGTCGTTATACTATAGGTACGTTGTAAGAGCTGAAGACATACTCATAACTTGAGATAACGAGTAGATGAATGAGCGTAGATCCTCAAGAGTTTGCGAAGAGGCTCATAGAGGAGGCTAAAAAAGAAGCGGAGAGGATTATCGAGGAGGCTAAGAAGAAAGCCGAGGAAATTTTATTAAAAGCTCAGGAGGAGGCGGATAAGATTCGTAAGCAGAAGGAATCCGAGGCTAAGGCTAAGATACGCGCGACCGCGAATAAAATTATAGGCACAGAAAAGCGGAAGGCGAGGATCGAAGTTTCCATGAAGCGCCGCGAACTCGTAGATAAGGCCGTGGAGATGGGAATAGAGAAGGCTAAGGAAAGAATAAATAAGGAGATCTTAGAAAGGCGGCTCGAGGATGCTATGAAACTAGAGGCTAATCGGAAGAGGCTAGAGGGTCCCGAATACCTAAAGGATAAAGCCGCTTCGTTAGGTTTGGAATTCGTTCAGAAGGACATACACGGATTCAGACTCTACGCGGACGACATAACCATAGACGAGACCGTAGAATCGCGCGCGGAGAGGCGCCTGAAGAAGCTAGAGGCCATAGCGGCGGAGGAAATACTAGGACGGAGGGTACGCCTATGATGTATCCGGAGAAGGTCTTAAAGGTGGAGCTTCTTTTCTTGGGTAGCGAACGCGATAAAGCGCTGGACTTCGTTAAGGAATTCCCTCGGTTCCACGTGATAGACCTACGTTTGAGGCTCAGCGAGATGATCGGCTACGCCTCGGCCGTGTATGTAGACGAATACGTGGTCAAGCTTGAGGACGCGATTAGGCGCTTGGAACACATAAGGATACCCGGGACCTCACCGGGCGTAATAGAGCTCCCCTCAGAGATGTTCAAAGCGGCTCACACGATACACAAATACACGCTCGCTATATACGAGCAGTACACGAGTTACCTACAGAAGATAAAAGAAATCGAGAACGAGATATCGAACTTACTTAGGATCCTCGAGATTTATAGAGAGACTAGGAAGAGAGTACCTCTACCGATACCTAAGGAAATACTCGATCTGCACGTATGGATCGGGTTTACCGATATGATACCGAAGGACGCGGTAGTGTTCTATAAGAAGATCAAAGGAAGATACTTCGTCCTCGCTATATCCGATAAACCTCTAGACATAAAAGGCGAGGAACTTAAACCGGAGCTGTTTACGTATACGGAGGAGGAGATCAAAAGGAAGATAGAGGAGCTAAGGAAGGAGATAGAAAAAATCCGCAAGGCCCTGGAAGAACGGAAGAGGAGCGTAGCTAAAACCGTTGAGGCGTTATACAGGGCCGCTAAACTAATACTTGTAAAGCTCAACATCCTCGGACGCGGAGCGTTATTGCTAGAGAGTGTGTACTATGTAGAAGGGCGGGTACCCGAGAAGGATCTGGAGACGTTTATGAAGAAGCTCAAGAAGCACGCCCCGAATACGTTAGTACTCATACGCGAGCCTAAGCGTACGGAGAAGCCTCCCACGTTATTTAGAACCAAGAGCG
>JAMOTR010000053.1 GCA_027068385.1 Candidatus Heimdallarchaeota archaeon | reverse complement strand
TAGCATGCCCTCATAACCGGCCCATAGGGCGCGCATGAACGCGTATAATCTCACAAGACGGTCCTCTATGTTCTTTATAATAGGGTTCAACAGCTGGTATAAAGAGGAAGACTCGCGCTTGTTTACAAGGTGAGGGACGAGGCCCCAAACGTAAGCGCGCCCTTCAGCTAAGCTCACCGCACGCGCTGAGGCCTTCGCTTGCGATACCCTATCGTTCGAGTCCTTAAACTTCTCAACGAGGTTCGATAAGGTCTTCTTGAAGATCCTCTCCTTCGTCTTTATCATGTCGTCGCGATCGAATACATAAGCCTCTATGCCCACGTGTATGTATCTACCTACGTATATTTCCTCGGGATACAACGAGTTAATCGCGAAAAGCGCGTCCGGGAAGCCGTCCGACAGGTAAGTCATCTCCTTAAGGTCGGGTACGAGTAGCGATATAAGCCTCACTATAGGTCTTCCCAGCTCGCGCCCGCGGTATCTTATCCCGATCACGATGTCCTCTAGAGGGGGTACGAACGTATGACTTATGATCTCATGAGACGTTAGCATAACGCCCAACTTTGAGGCCTTCTCTACTATTGATCTTACCGAGTTACGCATGTTCTTAAATACGTCGGAGGACGAGCTCTTGAGGACGGTCATAAGGAGCCTTTCTAGTTCTAGTAGGAAACTAGGATACGGCTCCCTTAAGAACGACCCCTCGTATAACCGAGCCATGACGCGCAGCCTATCGAGGTAAGAGCCGACGCGCGTGTTCCGACCCGCGGCTTCGAACTCCCTCTGGAACCTACTCAACGCCTTTTTCATGGACTTCTTATCGGGTCCGGAGAGGCGAGTATAGAAGCCTTTATTTAGCGTCGATAACGTCGAGAATAGCCTTAAGATATATCCGTATGGTATCTTCTCTTCGGGCAAATTAAAGAGGGGCTCCGGGCTCACGACCTGAGTGAGGAGGCTTTCCCTATCCCCTCTTATGACGCGAATAGCCGCCCGATAAGCCTCCGGATCCCCTATTTCCGCAGCCGCGTCGCGCACGTCTTTCGGAGTGATTATAGAACTCTTGTTCGCTAATATGTAAGAAGCCGCTAACCTCACAGAGTTCCTTAACCCAGAGTACTCGTCCTTACATACGCTCCTTATTAACGATGCCGCTTCTAGAAACGTATCCTCGTCCACGTTTAGCGGCCTTATAAGAGCTAAGATCTTCTTAAGAAACTCGCACGATAAAGAGGAGCGAATCACACTAAGCAGATGCCGGGCCGAAGCTGGGTCCTTCTCAAGCCGATAAATGGAGATCTCCTTGAGGATCTTATCATCCTTAATACCCCAATCTAACATGTTCTGAACTAACTTTTTAAGGAAGCACTCCAGAAGTTCGTCTCCCCTTTCTAAGCTCGAGAGGTGGTTTATAACGTGTATCAAAATTCTACGTACCTCCACGGTATATATTTATCTAAGCCCCTCTTAAAACCGTGTCGACCGCGATCGTGAAACCGATATAAGAGTCAGAAGAACGCACATCGTATTCTTCGTTTTCGCCCAAAAGACGTAAACGTAGAGTGGTATATTCAATGCTAAACTACTTCTAGAGATGAACATAAGAGGAAGCTATGAACATGGAGGACATCGTTCCGCATCTAGAAAAGATGGAGCGCTTCGGGGTTAAAGAGGGAGACCTAGAGCGCCTTAAGGCTATCGTGGAATTCCTAGAGTCGGAAGTGGACAAAAACCCGGAATTAGCCGAATTACTAGGTCGTGCGTACGTGGTTCTAGCGATATACGAGCTACAACAAAAGAACTTCGATGCCGCCGCGGAGTACGCGGAGAAGGCCACGAAGATCCTAGAGGCGTTTAAGGAAAAGCCCGATAGACACGCGTTCCAAGCTCTAAACGCGGCTAGGCGGGTATTATATTCGATATCGATAGAGAAGGAGGACATCGATAAGGCCTCTCAGATACTCGAGGAGATAGCGAAGGAGTTCGAAGGAAAGGAGGACCGGCGGTACATATCGAACCACGCTCTAGCTATGGCCACGATGGCCGACCTCATGCTTAAGATGGGTAAGAAGGTAGAAGCTCTAACGGCCGCTAGGCAGGCGCTAGAGAAGCTAAATTCCGGCCGGCACAGGAGGACCGTAACGGAGCGTGCGGATGAGGCGATGTATAATGCCGTGCGTTCCTTGATTACGATCATAAAGATCTTCAAGGAGATGAAGGAAGACCCTCTAGAGGCCGAACTACGCCTCGCTGAGGCTTTACGGGATCTATACGACGCTGATGCTGAGGGAAGGTTCGTGAACACCGAAGAGGTGGAGGAGGCTTATACTTATCTAAAGGATCTAGCTAGACGTCGCGAGCGCGGGTTCTTCCAGAAGCCTTTGGTACAGGCGCTCATACTACTAGCGGAGAAGGTGGAGCCCACGAAGGCGTTAAGGTATCTAAACCGTGCCGTGTTACTCGCTAGGGGCCGTAAGTACATAGATCTACTAGGAATCGCCATGGCGGACCTAGCGATATTAAAGGCGAAGGGCGGGAATCAGAACATACTAGAGTTAGAAGACGCTCTAAGGCTTCTAGAGCTAAAGCAGGAGCACGTGTTCCGTTACGAGAGGATGGCGAAGGTATACCTTACTCTAGGAGATATATCCGAAGGAAATAAGGCGTACGAGTACCGGAAGGAAGGTAACCGGGTATGCTATAAGTACGTAAAGGACTACAGGCCTCATTATAGGATCGTAAACGTGATGCTGGAGATCGTAAAGCGTCTAGTGAAATACGAACTCGAGCAGGGACGTGAGGAAGAGGCTGAGCATCGGATAGGACGCGTTATAGACGCGCTAAGAAAGACTCCTCGGGAGGAGGAAGCGTATAGGTTATACGATCTTCTAGAAGAGGCGTAAAGGTTTTTATTTTTCGTGATCGTTATCGCTTACGAGCTAGGGGCCGTGGCCTAGCCTGGATAAGGCGCCGCCCTGCGGAGGCGGAGATCCCGGGTTCAAATCCCGGCGGCCCCGCCAGCCGGGTAAAAACTCGAGAAAACTTCTCTAATTCCTCCTCTACAATCTCTTTGATTCTCCTTCCCTCAAGTTTTCCGCGATACTTCTTCATTACGGCTCCCATAATGCGACCGAAGGCCTTCTTAGGACCGACGGTTCTGATGAACTCAGCGTTCTCCTCGATCACCTTCCTCGCGTATTCGCGTATCTCATCCTCGCTTACCGTCCCCACGGCCTTTATAGCCTCCTCTAAGGACTTCCCCTTAGATAGCTCCACCCGTACCGTCTCGATACCTTCCTTCGCGATCTTTCCTTCCTTATAAGCCTTGAACGGAGCTACTATCTTCTCTGTATCCATGCGCTCGTGATTTATCCTCCCGGCCTTTACGAGGCCGCGGTACTTCGTTACGAGCATCGAAGAGGCCCGCTTCGGTTCGAATCCCATCTCCACGATTATTCTTAACGCCTCGAAGAGTCCCTCGCGCACGATCTCACGTATGTGTTCCTCGGGTATCCCGTGCTCCCTCATCCGCTCCTCAGCTTCCCGGAACTTCATCTCGGGCTCCTCTTCGAGTATCTCCTTCGGGACTATGATAGGAGGCAAATCTGTCTCCGGATACATCCTCGCCCCTCCGCCTAAGAAGCGTTCGAACTCCGTCGTGCCGTCTTCCTTAGCCCTCCTAGTCTCGCTAGGAACTCCATAAATAGCCTCAATACACCTATCGACGATAGCGTCGATCGCGTCCTTAAGCTTCTCCTCGGGTCCCATCACGATCACGAACGCATCGTTTTCTCCTACCTCAAGCGCCTCGGCAATACTATTTACGATACCCTCGTCGATTCCGTACCCGGGTAGCTCGTCCGAGTGTAATATTCCCGCTAGGCCGCTAAGGACGCGTACACGATCAGCCACTTCGGTACCAAAGCGCCTCTTACCGGGTATGAGTTCCCGCCCGAAGATCCCTTTAAATTTCGGCACCTTGAGCGCCCGGGCCTTATTCTTCTTAGACTTGAGGACGCGATGAACGAGCTTGGACTTACTCTTCTTTAATATATCGGTAACGTCCTTAGGCTCCTGAGCCATGATTTCCTCCGGTAATACTTTACGCCTCTGTAGTTCTTGAGCGATCTTAAGGAGTTCCTCTTGACGCCTCACCTCGTTCTCTATGAGCGGCACTATCCGATCGAGCATTTGTACGCCCTTAATCTCCACACGTGCCCCTCCCTCTACGCTCACGTTCACGTCCTGCCTTATCGTCCCGATACCGCGCTTAGCTACGCCTAAGAAGCGTAGGGCTAGCCCTATCTTCTCAGCGGCCTCGCGTACCTCCTCAGCGGATTCCATATCAGGCTCCGTAGATATCTCTATGAGCGGTATACCCAAGCGATCAACGCGCCGGATGACCTCCTTAGGCTTCTCTTCTATCTTCCTAGCCGCGTCTTCCTCTAGGAACATGTACCTTATGCGTACCTTCTTACCGTTACTTAGGGGAACGTATCCACCATGGGCGATCATCATAGTCCTTTGAAAACCGCTCGGTACGGATCCGTCTAGATATTGCTTACGCATTACGTACCGTATCGGGAGTATCTTCGCGTCGAAGGCCTTAGCGATGCGCACGGCTATGCGTATATGCTCCTCGCTCGGAAGTATCGGAGGGGTCTCGTCGATCTCATAGAGGCACGTATGATCATTGTATCCTTGATACACGTGTCTCTTACCCTTCTTTAGCTCTAGGAGCATCGTCTTATCCATCTCCTCAGTTTCTCCTACGGACGGGTGTAGCTCGCGTACCACCACGAAATCCGGCTCCTCCTGAATGAGCTCCGGCTTACAATTACAGAATAGCTTCCTCGAGGCCTTTAGCTGTTGATGAATCTCTAAGCCGGCTTTTATGCGTCTGGGCATGAGGCGTTAAGGAATATGTTCTTTTAATCCATGGACGTAGTCACGATCGTTTTAGGAGGCGGCAAGGGGAGACGTATAGGAATTCCCAAAGTGCGGCTTCATATGTACGGGATCCCTCTACCGCTCCTAGCGTTGAACGTTCCCACACGTAAGATCTTCGTAACGAGAAGGGACATGGTCCCTTTCCTCCCTCCGGACGTTACCTTAGTGTACGACGAAGGCCTAGGGCCGGCTTATGCGATAAAGAAGGCCCTAGAATTCGTGGTCGAAGACCGGGTGGTGATAAAACCGATAGATATGCCGTTTCTCACCCGGGACTTAATAGAGCCTCATATAGGCGAAGGCATCGTCGTCTTCGCTTCCGATAAAATACATCGGGTCGCCTCCATACGGCCTAAGGAGGAGATCTCGATAGGATCACCGCGCGTGAGGGACATGTACATAGGAAAGAAATATAAGGTGGTAAGGTTAAGAGGGTGCGCCGGATTAAATATAAATACCATGGACGACCTACTCTTTGGCCTCGAATGCTTCAAAGAGCGCTACGGAGGCGTAAGAACCTTTACGAAGTGAGAAACGTATCACGGCTTTAGAACCTTCTATGCGAATTTTCTCCGGCGTATCCAAGCGCAT
>JAMOTR010000052.1 GCA_027068385.1 Candidatus Heimdallarchaeota archaeon | reverse complement strand
GGCGATGATAAACGAAAAGATCCGCTAAAAAAAAACTCAACGCTTGTTGTTCTTTAACACGACCGCTATCGCTCCTACGACTAGTAGTATCGCGACGATGATGGCGGTGATGGAGTAAGGAGACTTGAGGAATCCTGTGATCGTGGATATCTTAATTACGGGGTCGTATACGATCGTAGAACCGTAGGGGAACACGACCTGAGAAGCTATGTGAGCCTTGTAAGCGATTCCGTAAGTGTGTCCCCGCTTATCACCCCGGGTAAAGGCGGTGACGTTTACGGGCTTATTAACTCCGTCCACGCGGGCCTCAGCCTCGAACTCCACCTCCGCCTTAGTAGCGCCGCGCCGCATCTCTACCTTTCCGCGGTTATGGATCGGTCCCACGTGATTCTCATGCTTCCGAGAACAGCTCTGCATGGTCATGTTACGATCTACGGCGGCGAAGATCACGAGTACTGAGAGGCTATCGTTCTCGCTCACCCGAGGCCGCTGTATCTCCATTCCCCGCTTGGCCTCGTTCGCGGTAGAGTTCGAGATCGTGAGGTATATTTCTACGTAAGCCCTACTGATGCCCGAGCTACCTACTACATATACGTTTCCCTTCCGAGTTATGTTCACACCGTCCTGAAGGACCTCGATCGTTAAGGAGAGTCCTCTGAGCTTAGCGATTCCTAATATAGGGTCGCCCATCGTGAAGTTTCCGCTTCCGTCTTGATCGTAGAACTCAGCGATTACGGGTACCCTAAATACGTATACTTCCTCGGGCTTACTCTTGTGCCGGAAGGCGGCTCCGGGCGTTTCCTCGAGTAGCTTGACGACCAAATCTCCGGACTTAAATCCTACGGGCTTAGCCTGGACGGGTATCGATAGGATCGCGATCAGGCCGATTACTATTACTATCGAAGCTAGCCTTCTCATGCATAACAAGATAGAGAACACTTATAAAGTTTTCTCTTGAAAAGAAGGGGGCTCCCCCTTCCTATACTCTATTATAGCCGCTAGAGCCGCCATGCTCTTAGCTAGTCCGTCTACCACGCTCGTTAACGAATAGAACTTGATCAACGCATAGCTCGAAACGTACAAGGCGATGAACGACGGTAGCATATGTCTCAAGATCCCGGCCGCTCCTTCCTTCGGTAAGAACTTAACCATGTTCCTCGCGGCTAGTAGTACGGTAACTACGATAATCGCGGAGACGTAGTATAAGTTCTGGTTCGGCTCGTAAAGGCCCATAGACTCGAGTACGAGTATTACCGCGTTATACGCTAGTAATATAGTTCCCGAGAAGTACGTGACGGCCTTCTTAATCGGCGCGATCCTGCCCGTATCCTTTAAGTTACTCATGGCCGCCTCGTACGTTATATATACGGTGAGTATAGCGTATACGAAGATGAAGCCCATGAGGACGAGCGTATTTAGTAAGTATAGCGCGTACCTCTTCCGCATCACCTCTTCCTTCGCCACCTGTATCGTCGAGAACGTGGAGAGTAGTACGTATAAGACGAAGAACACTAGGTAAGTGGTGCTATGAAACGCCTCTAACGCGCTCGATAATAAGCCGTAATAAGCCGTAGCGATGAGTATCGCGACGGAAATTATTATGGGTAGGAAGAACGAGAGGCCTTGACGGAACAATATAGCCTCTACGAGCATATAAATCGATAAGGAAAGAAGGCCCGCGGCCATTAGGAACGGTATATCGACGTGTAGTAGATAGACCAAGGAAAGGGCCTCTAAGATTAAGGAGGCGGTTAATAAGAAGTACACGTAAGCTTTCGAGAACGAGAACTCCATCTAGAGCTTCTCTCCTTTAGATATTATACTCGAGCGGTGAGGACGCTCGGAAGGAAGCGTTTATTCCGAACGAGACCGTCCGTAGAATGAGTATAGTAGTCTCCGGAAAATACATAGTAACTCCATACAAGATAATTAAGGGCGGGAAGGTAGTAATAGACGACAATAGGATCGTAGAGGTAGGCAAGCGCGTCTCGGAACCTCAAGGAGCGGAGAGGCTCGAGGGGGACGTGGTGATTCCAGGACTCATAAACGCTCATACGCATCTCGCGATGACGTTATTCCGCGGGTTCGCGGACGACGTTCCTTTAGAGGTACGGCTAAAGGATCACATTCGGCCCGTAGAGGCTATGTTGAAGCCGGAACACGTATATGCGGGAGCTCTAGTAGGAGCCTTAGAGAGCTTATATGCCGGAGTTACTACCGTCGCCTCGATGTACTTCTACATGGATCAGGAGGCTCAGGCGATCGTAGACGTAGGGATACGCGGGGAACTATCTCAGGGGATGATCGGAATAACCGAAGAATCGCGGAAGGAGGCGAAGAGGAAGACCGAGGAGTTCGTGAGGCTTCGGGGGAATAAGGATCCGCGCATACGCGTAGCCGTAGGGCCTCACGCTCCTTATACGGTAAATAAGGACATGCTCTTAGAGGCTAAGGAGATGGCCGAAGAGTATTCGGAGCGTCTCGGATACCCTGTGATGATACACATACACGTAGCCGAGAGTCCTAGGGAGCCGGAGGAGATTAAGAAGGCGCGGAACGTGGACGTTTATAAGTACGGTGGCGTCGCCTCTTACTTATATGATATAGGATTCCTTCACGAACGCGTCCTTGCCGCTCACGTGGTCCGGCCCACAAGGCGCGATCTAAGCGTATTAAAGCGCTCTAACGCGAAGGTCGCGCATAATCCTCAGAGTAATCTTAAGTTAGCCTCCGGCATAGCCCCGATAAAGGAGATGCTCAACTATGGTATTACCGTAGCGCTAGGAACGGACGGGGCCGGGAGCAACAACAATCTAGACGTACTACTAGAGGCCCGCTTCGCCGCTCTATTAGCTAAAGGACGCGACTTAGACCCGGAGGCTGTGCCCGCTAAAGAGGCTCTTAAGATGGCTACCGTGTACGGAGCTAAAGCTCTAGGACGGGAAGGGCTAGGGGAAATAAAGCCCGGAAACCTCGCGGACTTGGTAGTACTAGACTTCTCCTCCCCGCACGTACGGCCTCTGGAGGAGGATAGAATCATATCTCATATAATATACGCGGCGAAGTCCAGCGACGTGAAGCACGTGATCGTGAACGGGGAGATCGTACTTGAGGACCGCAAGCCCACGAAGGTAAACGTAGAGAAGGTAAAGGAGAAGTTTGAGAAGGCCATAAGGGACCTCTTCTGATTTTTCTAACGCGCTTCTCCGATTATAGTATGCTCATTAAGCTGCTCTTCGCGGACTTCTTTGAGGGTGAAAACGTACGTGTCGTCGGTATATATCATGACGGTTATGTGGACGACGGCTCAGGGAATATCCGCGTGTTCTTCGAAGGGAAGATTAAGGACCCATCGCGCGTGGACGTGATCGGTATCATAGAGAATAAGACGCTATACGTTTATCGGCGGAGGGAAATCGACTTCAAGACGGAGGTAAGGCGGAGGAAGAAGGCGCTAGAGCTCGTACATAAGTACATCGGAGATATAAAGACGCTGATAAATCAGACGAAGGATCTGATTCTTAAGGAACTTAAGGGAGGGCCCCTATCGTATCGGGATCTCCGGAACAGGCTCAAGGATAAAGTAAGGATCGAAGCCGCGTTCAAGGCAGCGCTGAGTGACCTCGTCTCTTCTGGGACGATAATCGAGATAGAACCGGGCGTGTATATGTTATGATCGTAGATCGGATCGAGCTCATACTCCTAGGAATCGTAGCTTTTCTCTTCTACATGACGTTTTATACGCTCTATGGGTATAAAGTGGAAAAGGACGTTATGCGTAAGTTTAGGGAAGAGATCGCGAGGATGTCGAAGGAGCTCGGCATTAAATATAAGATCGTGAAGCCTAACGCCGCTCGCTTAGGGAGACATTACGTCGTGATCGAACCCGCCCCGAGGTATAATCCTATAACCACGCGCATCATGAAGAGGAAGGGGCTCCTAAAGGAATTCATATACATACAAACGCGCTTGAGCGTACCGAAGAACGTGGAGATGCTCTTCATTCCGAAGACTCAAAAGAGGCTTCTATCGAAATACGCGGGCCTCGTAGCGCAACTCAATAAGATCGCTCTAATAGAGGGTTTCGTCACGGCCGCGAACGATCCTAAGCTTATGGAAAAGATCGTGAGGCGTAGGAGTAAGACGTTCGCGAAGCTCGCGTCTTATAAGAAGTATGTAAGATACGTGTATCTGGAGAACGCGGAGTTAGAGAGTTCGTTCGAGCTAGAGACGGACGAGCTGTACATGATAAAAGACCTATTTCTCCTTCACGACGAAATCGCTAAGGTATTCGAAGAGGAGCTTTCTCGATATGTTTTTAATCGCCTCCGCAGCCTTCGTCCCTTCGGGCCGCGTCCCCTTCGCGTAAGCTTCAAACACTCCCTCATCGAAAGGTATGTGGCCCAACAGTTCCCCGATTTCACTCACGTCCACGTCCTCACCGTTCCGCTTGTTTATCACGACCAGAGGCTTTATACCGAAATGTTTAGCTATTAGCGATACGCGCTTAGCGCTCTCTAGACTCTCGGGTTTGGGCTCCGTTACTATGATTACGGCCTTAGCGCCCGAGATCGCTGAAATCGTCGTACATCCCGATCCGGGGGACCCATCTAGGACGTATTTATTAAACTCGTTTGAGGCCACGAGTTTAAGCTTATGTACCATCTCCCCGATCCCCGCGCGTCCGATGTCCGATTCGCCCATGATGTATCCGTCTCCCATTCCGATGTAACCAAAGGCGCGCTTCTCCTCCTTAATAGCTCCTCTCGGGCACGCGCTAGAGCATATGCCGCATCCCTCACAAATTTCGGGAGAGATCCTATATTTATCTCCCTCTTTCTCTATCGAGCCGTTATAACACGCCTTTAGACACTCGCCGCATCCGTCGCACAAGTCCGGGTCGATCGAATACACGCGGCCGTTCACGCTCCGCTTCCGTTCGGGCTCCCCAAGTATTACCCGCGAGTCCGGCGCATCCACGTCCGCGTCTACGAGGGGCAAATTTAGGTACTTCGAGAGGCCTATGGCGAGAAGAGTCTTTCCGGTCCCTCCTTTACCGGATACGATCGTGATGTGTGGCGAATACTTTGAAGCCTCTTTGGGCTCTTCTAACGTCCCTCTATACCCTAGGAAGCTCTTCGGTACGGAGTAAGAGAACTCGAAGGAAGAAACAGCGTCGATGAGCTCCTTTACCTCTAGCGGCTTCTTGTAGAAGAGTTCCTTATTAAACGGAAGACGTCCTATGATGGGGACCTCGTACTTCTTAGCTAATTCCTCTACGATCTTATGATCGCCCAGACCGTACTTATTTATCACGATTCCTACGGGCTTCTTCATCCTCGAGAGCATCTCTAGTACGCGAGTAGCGTCGGCTACGGAAGTCTTCGTGGGCTCCACTACTAGTATAATCTCATCAGCCCTCCTAGCGATCCTATAAACTAAAGGGGAGGCACCGGGAGCCCCATCTATGATGCTATTTTCGGGAGCCTCCTTTAGCACCTCTTCTAACACCACCCGGCTCTCCTTCTCCCCGGGCTTTAAGGCACCCTCGACCACACGTTTACCGTATCTGATCTC
>JAMOTR010000051.1 GCA_027068385.1 Candidatus Heimdallarchaeota archaeon | reverse complement strand
AGCCGGCTCCTTAGTCGTATTAGATGAGGTACAGATGCTTCAGGACGAATACGCTTACGGTCCTAGGATCATGAGATCTGCCGTGAAGGCCCTCGTAGAGGCGGGAGCGACCGTGTTAATAATCACGGCCACGTTGCCTTCTAGGTATCTTAAGATGCTCTCCGATTTCGAGCCGACCGTATACGTGGTAGGGACCGAGAACCCGTACGAATATAGCGACGTGATCTTATACTCAGAGGACGTAGGGAGGATAGCTAAGAGGCGCGTGTCCGAAGATAAATATAGGGTGTCCGTGACTCAGCCCGTAAGCGGGGTAGAGGAGATGCTAAATATGGTGGGAGAAAAGCTAAGCGAGCGGATATCGGACGGGAAGACGCTCATCGTGATGAACACCGTGAACAACGCGATCGAGGTGTATAAGAGAATAAGGGAGAAGTACTCGGATGCGGTTTTGATTCACTCGAGGTTCGTCGTGGAGGACAGGGAAATGAGGGAAAGGATGCTCGACGAGGCCCGCGTGATCGTAGCCACCCAAGTGGTCGAGGCGGGCTTAGACGTTAAGGACATTAAGTATGTGCTCACGGAGCTAGCCCCGATAGACGCTCTCATACAACGCATAGGTAGAGCCGGGCGTTCACCCGAAGTGGGTTCATGCGAGGCGCTCGTCGTGCCTATAATAAGCGTATTAAAAGAGAAGAAGGAGAAGAGGGAGGTCGTGTTACCTTACTACTACATTTCGGATCATAAGCGCTTATTAGAAATCGTGGAAAAGAATCTCGAGGAGTTCCCGAAGGCCTTAAGCGACGCGAGCGTCTCTACTAGGCTCGTCGACGAGGGGTTTGAGCTCGTAGAGGAGAATATAAGCACGGATGTACTAAAGAAGCTCGGGGCCTCCGTGATAGCCTTAGAGAACTTATCGATAAACGCGATACCGGACGACTTCGCGGTAAGGCCTAGAGAATACGTAGAGATCGTACCTAAGGAGAAGATCGAGGAGAAGCTCGGGAAACTAAAGGAGGGACTAGAGCTAGAGAAGAATGTGGTTGAGAGAATGAAGCTAACGCTCGATAAGGAATTGGCGAGAGGGTTATACGCGGAATATGTTCTAGAGAGTAAGGAGAATAAGCGCGTCCTTAGGAAATATAAGATCGGGGTCGAAAGAGCATATAGGATCGGTAGGATCCCGGTAGTAAGCGGATATACGGAGTTTGGATTCGTAAAGAGTAGTTCGAAAAAGAGGAGGTGATCTGTATGGTCGTCTCTAGGAGGATATCCTTAGGGGATAATAAGGTGGTGGAGGAAGAGTTAAGCGTTCATATAGGGCTCGCGTTGAGTATATTCGAACGTTGTAAGGACATTTACGTAAAGCGCTTATCGAGGATAGCCGGGGTACCGGAGGAGGTCGCGTATGAGGCAATCAAACGCGCGATCGCCCTTCACGATATCGGTAAGATACACAAGAGGTTCCAGGAAATCATAAAGAAGGACTTAAAATACGCCCCGCTACGCCACGAGGCTTTATCGGCCTTCATAGCGTACTTCGGGGGCTTCCTAGAGGACTTACCGGAGGACCTAAAGAAGGCCGTCTTCCGGGCTATACTCTTGCATCATAGGCCTAGGATCGTGGGGCGGATCACGTGCGATTACATGCAATATAAGTTAACGAGGACGCTCTTCTCGATCGTTTCCGGAATCCCGCTTAGGGGCAACGAGAACTATAAGAAGTTCATAGACGATCTTGAAGAAACCGATATAATAGACGTAAGTGCTCTAAAGGAGCGCCTTAAGAGATACACGCCAGATGACATCTATCGCGGCTTGGAGGAAATACTCGGATTCGGGAAGAACCCTCGCGAGAAGGCTATGATATCGATAATCTTAAACGCCATCATAGACGCGGATCGCGGGGCCGCTCGGATACATAAGGCTCGCCTCCTCAACAAGGATCCATCGATGGCGAATAAGGAGTTCTACTACGCTCACTCTAAGGTCATAGACGCGATAAGGGAAGTATTCGAAGGGTTCGAGGTAGAAAAGATAAGGCTCGAGCCGAAGGAACGCGTCCCGCGCGAGCGTCGCGAGGAAGAATTCGCGGTCATAGAGACTATCGGTTACTCCCCGGAGTACGATACGTTATTCCTCTTCGGACTCTTGGAGGTATTAGGAGGGGTGGACGGATACGTGGAAGTGGTAGGCGGATATAAGTACCGCGTGTTCGTGCCGAAGGAGAAGCTAGAGGAACTAAAGAGGGATCGGGAAGGGCGTGTAAAATACTTACTCCGGTCGATATACGACGCGTTCTATAATATCATGAATAACTTAGGATTCTCTAAAGAGGCTAGAAAGATAGTCGAAGAGGGGGCGATTGCATATACACAACCCCTAGCTCCTCTCGTAGGAGGTACTTATATAAGAGTGGGGCCCGCATGGTCGGGTAAAAGCGGCGCCCTAAAGAAAGCGCTAGGGGAAAGGGTAAAGAACGCTAGGGGACTAAAGGAAATCGGTGGCTCTATAGAGTCGTTTACTCGGCTAACCGCGATAGGATTCACGTTGTATACTCCGAAGCTCATAACCAAAAATAGAGACTTATACATAGCGTATCCCCTATTAAGGCCCGGTAAGAGGTACACGATCTCAGAACTTAGATCGAACATAGCGACGAACTTAACGTTCTCCGTCGATAATGTAGGGGCGTCTTATTTACCCCCGTATGCCGCGTTATTGTACTTCCTCACCTTATTAGCCCCCTCGATAGATCTCGACGAGCTCGACTTCATACTTATGAGGTACGAAAAGGGATCGAATAGGTCATCTATAAGAGGAGGATTCCTACTTTCGGCCACGGAGACGCGGAAGTTCCTCGCGGACCTAATGAAGGGCGTGAACGTTCCGGAAGAGGAGAAGGATGAGGACGAGAAAAAGGAGGAGAAGGATGAGAAGAACGACAAGAACAAGAAGAGACGGACGTACGTTCCTAGAAACGTAAACGAGGTATGTAGGTACATAAAGAACCTTATAATACTCTCCCCCGACGGTATCGCTAAGATCGTTCAGGGGCTCGAAGAGAGGGACGTCGGGCTCATATACGCGGGATCTCGCATATTACTCTCGGAACTAGTCAAGAATAGCGACGTTCGTCTCCACAGGTTCGCGGGCCGGTTCATAAGGAAAGCTGCCGATCGGGTTTCGAGAAAATAATTTTGCGGAAAACGATTTTTCCGAAAATGGATTTTCTCGATCGCGAGAAAGAACTCGAGGCCGTTAGGCGTTCTAAGGGTTTCGTTCTAATATACGGGCGCAGGCGTATAGGGAAAACTAAGCTAGCTAAGGAGGCCTTGCCGAACGCCTTATACATCAGCGGTTTCTCGGATACCCTAGAGGATATAGCGGATAAGCTAGGGGTAGAGGCCTCTCGGACGAGCGTGATACTTAAGTCTAAGGAGATAATCATAGACGAGTTTCAAGCGTTCGAAGGTATAGAGAAGAGTCTCGCTTACGCTTACGATCTATTAGGAGAAAACGTACGCGTGGTCCTCATAACGTCCTATTTCTCCTTCGCTAAGAGCATATTATCCGAAGGGTCCCCGCTATATGGGAGAATCTCGAGGAGGATTTTGCTCAAGCAGTTACCGCGGAAGGCGGTCGTCGACAAATTCGGACTCGATTTCTATTTGCTCTTCGGGGGCACTCCTCAATACGTCGAACGGGGTAAAGAACACGGAATCGAAGGCCTCATAGACGAGACCTCAGCGCTGTTTAACGAGCCCGAGTTCCTCTTTAACTATGAATTCAAGTCCCAATCCTATCGGGAAGCGTTTAAGCGCGCTTCGATAAGGCCGAGGCCTCTCCCTAAGTCCCTCGTGTACTATGCGGAAAAGATGGAGGAGATGGATCTCATGCGTAGCGTATGGCGGGGCAAGGGGAGGCTTCGGGAGCTGAGTGATAACTATTTCCGTACTCGGATGTCGCTTAGGGAGGTAAGGAGAATAGCGGATTACGAAGAGCGCAAGAAGGCCTTCTATAAGATCCTACCACAAATACTCGACGCTAATTTCGAGGCGATGTTTAGGGATATAAACGTACGGAGAAAGCGGAACCCCACGAGGATACTATATCCTTACGGCCTCGACGTCGAGATCGACGCCATAATAGAGACGGAGGACGAGCGGTATATCGTAGAAGTGAAGCGTCGTAAGGCTAAAGAGGAGGATTGCGTCGAGTTGCTTAAGAAGATCCCGAGGATTTCGAAGTTCCTTAAGAAGCGCTATGAGCCTATCATAGTAGCACTAGAGGGAAAAACCTCGTGCGAGACGCTCACGTTGGACGACTTTAGACGAGAGAATATGTAGGGCCTCTTCTATTATACTTATGATTCTCTTCGATCGGGGCACGTATAACCGGGCCGGTACGCTCTTGAAGGCTTCTTTACTAGGAATGCGCGTCACCGAAATACCCCCGCGCGTGTTCATGCGTAGGCTTCCCGAGGAGGAGTTCAAGAAGCACGGTGAGCTCGTGAGGAAGTTCGAGTTCCCCGTAGTGATGGCTCACGGTCCCTATTACGACATCACGACGAGCGACGAGGAGGCGCGCGAGAAGGCCTTAAAGGCTCACTTAAGGGCTAAGGAACTAGCGAAGACCGCGGGCGCGGAGATATACATAGTACAGCTCGGAGTGCGCGATGAGAAGGCGGGGTTCGACGTCGTGAAGGATTCCATCTCGAAGATCATCGACGATAAGCTCGTGATCGCGATAAAGAACGCATATGCCGATCGGGAGCGGGGAACCTTAGAGGAAATAAAGGAGCTCATAGAGTTAAACCCGGAGCGTATGACCATCGCCTTACAACTCGAGAACGCTTTCCTATTAGAGCACGTAGTATACGAGGACCTAGACATACACCGCGCCGATTTGGAGGCGACGGAGGATTATCGGTATGACCTATTAGAGCGTGCTCGGAAGTTGCCGGGTAGGAGCGAGTATCTAGTCTTACGTTTCTCCCAGGTGACGGTGTTCTACAAGGGAAGGATGATGCGGAAGAAGCGCGTCCCCTTGGGTAGAGGATATCCGTCCTTGGATCCCATGCTAAACGCCATCGCGAGATTCATGGTAGATAAGCGGAAGTCCGGAGAATCTAGGAGGATCGTCTTCGAATACACGGGTCCTTCGGAGAACAAGTATCGCGACGCCATAACGCTCTTCGCCTCGCTCATGTATAGAATATCGGACCTTATCGAGCGAGCTTTTTAGGAGCAATAGATTTTTATCTTTCATGGACGTCGTGATCGTCCCAGCGGATGGTTGTATCCACGAATGCTCCTCGTGTCCTTATAGCTCGAAGAAACCTACTAAGACCGCGACCCCTCCGCATGAGGTTCCCGACGGCCTCTTAGTGTTTTGCCCTAGTTCACTAAGCTTCCCACAGATGTTCGAGAAGATCGTTCATCTAGCGGAAATGAGCGATTTTGCCGTATTAATGGCTTCGATACATGAGGATCCGCCCGAGTTCTCGATGTTATCGAAGTTCGATCTGGTGCTGGCCGTGGCCCCGGACGTTTCCGTAATAGATCAAAAGCGGCATAAGGCCGAAGAGCGGCTCGAGTCCCATCCG
>JAMOTR010000050.1 GCA_027068385.1 Candidatus Heimdallarchaeota archaeon | reverse complement strand
CATATGCGTCAACCGAGCCGAAAATAGCCGAAGGATCTTTCCGACGCCTTTTAGGTCCTTAGGATTATACTTCCGCGCGTCCAAGTAGTAGCCCGAAAGGTAATCGTCGTAGAAGTTCGCTGTGCCCGGCTTGGGAGGGTACGTTATCTTAACTTCATAAGGCTTTACGTTGATGGGCTCTACGTCCTTCATCACCCTAGAGAACTCTACGAGCAGCTTCTCAACCTCGGGCCGCTTAGGAGCCACGTAAGCCCGTATGATCTTAATTAGGGACCTGTAATCTTTGGGCCTTACGACCTTAAGTTCTTCTATAAATCCCCTAATAGAGGCCTCTTCATCATGAACTACCGCATATACAAGATCGTCTACGGGAATTACGTCCACCCTAAAGTTCTCGAATTTTAAGGAGAACCCTCTTCTAATATTCTCAATCTTTGTCCCCGTTAGCTCTAGGAGCATCTCCGGTGAGGAAATTAATAGGGAGGCTATCCGAGACGTAATTAAAGAGCCGTCCTTAGAAAACACGAACACCGAATATATCATGGTCCACTCCCTGTTCCTTTATTAAGTAAATGTTCCGGAAAATACCTTCTACGACCGATTATTTTTTAGTATCTCCCTGATTCTATCCGCAAGGTCTCTTATATGAACGCGCTCCTGTTCCCTCGTATCGCGATCGCGTATCGTTACCGTCCCGTCCTTCAACGTGTCGTAATCTACGGTTACGGCTAGAGGTATTCCGATCATATCCGCCCAAGCGTACATCTTTCCGATCTTCCCCTTATCGCGATACCGAACGCGTAAACCGGATTCGGAGAGCATCCTCCGTATCTCTAACGCCTTGGGCCTAAGCTTCTTAACAAGCGGGAACACGGCCACGTCGTAAGGCGCTACAGAGGGCTTTAGTCTCAATACCTTCCGACCGCGTCCGTCGTCTTCTAGGTTGTGTTCTAATATCGCGTATATCAGGCGTTCGATACCTATAGAAGGCTCGGTGACGTGAGGGACTATACGCTTGTTACCATAGTTAGCCTCCATGGAGATCCCAGCG
Organism: Candidatus Heimdallarchaeota archaeon; assembly: GCA_027068385.1. Classification (GTDB taxonomy): domain Archaea; phylum Asgardarchaeota; class Njordarchaeia; order Njordarchaeales; family JAMOTR01; genus JAMOTR01. The sequence continues at coordinate 4,617 of JAMOTR010000050.1, read as the reverse complement.
TGTTCCGCGTGTCTCTTTAGATCGTAGTCCGTTCTGTACGCGTTACCCGCCACCTCTACCCGGCCAAATGATAGCTCCACCTCAGCGTCGAGGTTGAAGGAGCTATAATGGGGCCTCGCGTGTTCCGGTATTTCGCGGAAGCGTATTTTATTAGGATCTATCCCGATAGCCTCGAAGAGTTCGCTCTCAAGTGCCGCATAGTATAGTATCGTGTCGGGAATCTTCCCTCTTAAGTCCCTCACGCGCGCCTCTTCCTCTTTTCCTTCCTTCCGGAGCACGCGTAGCTTACGATCATAAAAGCGCTCTAGTGGAGAGAACTCCCGAACTTGTTCCGGTGCCGTAAATAGTTCTACTTCCATCTGTCTGAAGACGCGTAAGCGTATGAGGAAACGTCTAGGAGAGATCTCGTTCCTATAGGCCTCTCCCCGTTGGGCTATTGCGAACGGCAAGGATCCTCCGAATACGTTCACCACCCTACGAAACGCTATAAATATGTTCTGAGCCGTTTCCGGCCTCAAATAAGCCTCGGAGGATTCGTCTATTACCGGGCCCACATACGTCTTAAACATTAGGTTAAACCGCCTCGGCTCGCTCAACTCTCCCCCGCAGCGAGGACAACGTATATCGTTCTCCTTAATGATCTTCCCTATCTCCTCTAGAGATAACCCCTCTGCATCTATACCGAGCTTTTCCTCTATGAGCTTATCCGCGCGATAAACGCTTTTACAAGACTTACACTGGACCATCGGATCGTTAAACTTCTCTAGGTGTCCGGAGGCTTCAAAGACGGCACGCGGTAGTAGGGGAGAACCGTGTATCTCATACACGGGGAAATCTACCGTGAACACGAACCTCTTGCGCCGCTCGTTAACGATGCCCTCGAGCAATCTTACACCCATCGGTCCGTACTCATAAGCCCCGGCTAGCCCACCGTATATCTCCGCGGTGGGGAAGAAGAAGCCGCGTTCTAAAGCGTGCCTTACTACGTCGTCGATCGTTACCATGCTGATCTTCTTACTCGGGTTAAAAATCAAGATAGTATCTTGCCTCCTTCCATCTTTATTACTCTCGTAGCGCGCCTCTCTATCCGGTCGGACGCGTGTGAGGCCATCACTATAGCTACGCGGTTACGAGTCGTGGAGCGTCTCACGAAGTTCGATAATACGTCCAATAGAGTAGGACGATCGCGATCGTCGATGTTCGCGAACGGCTCATCAGCGAAGATCACCACGAACCTCGGTCTCTTTACCTCGCTTAGGAAGGCTTTATCTGGTATTTCGAAAAGGGAGAGCTTAATTAGCGCTCTAGCGATCATCAGCTTCTGCGCCTGTCCTCCCGACAGATCGCCCGCGGAGTCTTTGATCCTCGAGCCGAGTCCGACGATGTTAAGCCGTTTGCGCGCCTCACGCACCAGTACCTCTTCTTCTATGGGAAGCGGCAGTAAGGGCATGATGACGTTATCGAGTACGGAGAGCTCCGGTATTATCGAGATCCTCTGAGGTATGAACGTCACGTGATATCTCCTTACATCCACCACAGCGTCGTCATCTAAGTTCGCGATATCCACCGGCTCCTCGTCTACATAATACTTAATGCTCCCGCTCGTAGGCCTATCAAGCCCCGCTAAGAGATTTAAGAAGGTAGTCTTACCGGCCCCGTTCGATCCCTTTATGAGAATGAAGTCCCCGGGACGTACCTCAAAGTAATCCACTCTAAGTTCCCACTCCGATTTCGGGTGATACTTTTTGCGTAATCCCTCCACGGATATGAACGGCTTCATTCGTTCGAGGCGTTTTAACGGTAAAAATAGTTCATGCCCTAGCTATCTCAGCGGGCCTTATACGACCCACGGACCTAAACATCAGGGCGAGCCGCCCTAATAGCTGGAACACTACGACGGCTAGGAAGGCTATGAGCGCGACGGTAGCGGTGACGAGGGTGGACACTTCGGAAGAGAACGTCACGTACTTCTTCACGAGCGCTACGCCCAGGAGGAACCCTAAGAACGTCTCCCCTAAGAGCTCAGATAGTATGAGGACGGATACCTCCCTGTTCCTCCGCCCGAACGTCTTTAACATCGCGATCTCGTTACGACGTATCCTCGTGAGGAGTATCGCGTATAGCCGAGAGACTATAGAGGCCGCGAAGAAGGCTACGAGGGCGTTCATCACATCCGCCTTATAAGTAAGATCAGCGTTTTCGTTATAGCGTATCTGCGCGTCGATGCCCAGATCCTGTAGTTCTTCGTATAGCTTAGTAGAGATAGCCCTGAGGTTATTTACGTACTTTTGCATATATGGTATACCCTCACCAGCCGCTAGCACGACGAAGCGGAATATCCTTATGTCCCTATGCAACGCGTTCGCGATCCTCTGTAGTGTATCCCGAGTTACGAGCACAGCGTTTCCTTTGATCATCGATATACCCGTGGCGTTAGAGGCTACTCCTACTATCTTTAGCGTTACTCCAGCCGGTTCGATAGTAAGCGTTCCGCGCGGCTCGGAGACTATGATCGTGGAGGAGTATACCGTAAAGCCGTAACTCACGACGCATTCGTCGTCGTTTTGTATGTATCTACCCTCCACTAAAGAGCCAGGCTTAAACTCAGGGAACAACCGGGGCGCGTACTTCTCGTTACCGTATAGCGTCTTATACGCGATGAACGTTATGTTGTTATATACGAGGTAGCCGTGAATGTAAGCGCCATCCGCGTAAGGCTTTACGTCGTACAGCGCGTCCCTAAGTGACTTATATAAATCCGAGTCGTAGACCACGACGTTGTTTACTACACCCTCTACCCCTCTCCGATCGTAGAGATTGTACGTATAATACGCACCAACTTTAGAGATAGAGAATATAAGCCGGAACGTGAGCAAGGCGTAGAGAGTAAGAAATATTATTGCTCTTTTCTTCGCCCTCGTTACGTATATGAATCCTCTCCTAAAGATTCTCGACGTCGACATGGAGGTGTTATAGCGGATAAAAATTAACTCAAACACTCATCTAGGATACGGTCGGAGTAGTCCTTCGCGATCTTTAAGAACTTAGAGGGGTCTCTTCCTAATACCTTCCGAGCGCACGCGCACGCTTTAGCCATCATCGGCTTATATTGTGTGAAGGTATCTATAAGAGAACAGGGCGTCTCTAAGGCCTTCGCGAATATTTCGCTAACGGATCTAGACTCCCCTTTACTCGTCTTATAAGCGATATACGCGATAATCCTAGAGATAAGAGCTAATAGAGGTTCGACGAGTGTAGAGGAGAGGCCTTGGCGGTAGAGGCCCGCAATATAAGCTTTTAGCGCATAACTTTCCGCTAAGAGGAGCTTGCTCACATCCTTTTTAGATAAGATGTACCTCGATGAGGCCGTGATAAAAGCTCCGCGAGGGTCGTCGCGTTCCTTGATCTTAGAGGCGTACTTATGAGCCATTTCGGGATTTTCCTCCATCATCAGCTCGGCTACTACCATGTGCGCGAAATCCTTTACTAGATCACTCCTCGCGGCTTTTAGTCCGGTCATAGCGAGGGACTTATCGGATAATAGATACCCGGCTAAAGCGTACACCTTAGCCTTATCGTCGCCCGTGAGCGTCCTCTCTAGGGCTTCGTGTATAAGATCGTAGTAGATCCTTTCTAAACCCTTAAACGTTTGATACCGAAAGCTTTCCCGTATGATATCTACTAAGAACCTATCGGGAATCTCTTTAGGCTCAAAATAAGAGGATACGAGGAGTCCATAAAGGGCGGCTTTGTAGGAGCCGAAAGCTCCCTCTAGGATCTCGAAGCATCTCTTATCTCCCTTCATACCTAACGCTAGAGCATATACGGGAGCCTGAGCGGGATCCTTAGGGTCGAGCTTTTCTAACGCTTCGTCCGCTACGGACTTGTCGTACATCAATAGATAAGCGTATCCGTCGGCCACGATTCTACGAGCAGAATCGTCGTTGCATCCAAAAGCCTCTTCGATACCCTCGCGAATATACTTAAGACCGACGTCTTTGTTTTCGGGCGCGAGATACATTCCTAAAGCTATTAGCGCTTCGGCTCTGAGGATCTTCTTTTCACACTCTTCCGAACCCTCTAGTTCGGCCACGATCTTAGTTAGCTCCATGACGTCCCTGCTTATAACGGCCTTAGCGAGGCGCTCTTTGAGGTCCATCCTACTTAGATAAATCGAATCAAGAAAAAACTAGGACTCGCTCCTTCTTTTCCTCCTCTTCGCTCCCTTCGGATTCCTCTCCGATCTCCTTAGCGAGCTCTTCGCCTATCTCCTCTATCTCGGGGGCGGGAGGGACGGGAACTTCGGGAGCGGCCGTGATCTCGGGTATGCGCACGCGAGCGCGTCCGAGGTTGAGCACCTTGAGACCTATCTTGTTAGCGAGCTCGTAGATCTCTATGCGCTTCCTTATTCCCACAGTCGAAGCGATGCGTACAGCGTGTATCGTAGGGTCCAAGCTAAGAAGATCTTCGGGCCTATATACGAGGACCTCCTCGTATCCGCTCGGGTGCAAATGTCTCGCTTTCGCTAGTGTACCGTAACCGACCTTTACGAGCCTGGGCCGCCCCTGCTTCTCTAAACGCATCTTCGAGTCCTTCCCCTTAGGTCTCCTCCGTCCC
>JAMOTR010000049.1 GCA_027068385.1 Candidatus Heimdallarchaeota archaeon | reverse complement strand
CTGATAGTTCGCCACACGACCGTATAGATCCCGTTCCTCAATGTAACGCTTCACGTGCCTCTCGCTCGGCTTAAAGCGATCGAGCCCAAGTACTTGCCTGATGATGTCCGCGAGTACCACCGTGAGAGCCGCTTCCGTACCTCCAGCGGACCTTATGGGGCCCGCGTAGTATACCGCGAGATACGGACTCCCATCCTGATTCTCCTTTATCTTTACCTTCGCGATCCCCTCCAGCGGAGCCGCGGTTACGGATTCCGTGAGTAACGCTAGGCTCGTACGCAAAGCCTGATCAGCGAGCTTCTCAGGATCCGTTTCGCTCGTAAGCTCCCCTTTAGCTATGCGTATCGCTAGCTCTATAGCGATCTCTTCACGTTCCATCCCCTTTTCCTCCATTTCCTTAATCACGCGGGCGATTCCCTTGGGGCCCACGAACTTCTCAACGCGATCGGCTACGCTTTCCGTGAACGTGGTCTCGGGGACAAGCTCGGGATCTAACCCCTTAGCACGCGCGAGTTTAGCTACCCTCAAGGCCTCCGAGGCCTTCCTTCTAAGTTCTTCCCAATACTCTTCCATCAAGCGCCTAGCAAGATCCTCCGTGAGAAATTCACCAGGTTCCATGCGACGAGCGGGACGAGCGGGTTACTTATGTTATCGTCACCTGGCCGAAAGAGGTCGTTTAGTACGTATAACACGGCACCTATTAACCCCGTGATCGGACCGAGCAACGGAACGAGGATCGCTAATGATGTAAGGAAACCGGCTAGAGTGCCCTCCAGAGACCTTCTCTTACCGTTTATAGTCCGGACCCTAGAGCCGTATAATGTACCCACGATCGCTCCTATCGCATCCGAGAGGGCAGCTATAAGTATTCCCGATATGATGAGCACGGAGTTTGAAGTGAACGATACGAGTAGTGTGAAGCCCAACACTAGGTTGAAGTAACCGGCCACGTTCTTACGCTCGTAGTCCCTAAGGAGCTCATCGAACATTATTAAGCTACCCGTATAGAAGCGTACGATCTCTAGCCGCAGGCCTATGCTGAGGGACGCGTATATGAGTTCATTAAAAATCTCGGGCCGTACGAAGAGGGGTACTATAAAAAGAACCGATAGCACGTGAATGGACTTCCTCTTTACCTCCTTTTTCATATCGTTTTCTCCTCCTCTTCTTCTTCCTAACTTCGTCCCATCTCGACCGGAACGCCATGATGTCCGCCCCTCTTATCTCCGCCTCCACGTCCGCGATACGATCTTCCGTTTCCCCTACCTCCTGAAGTAGCTTTATACCTAAGACCTCCTCGAGCTTCATCGCGGTCTCTATGTCTAACGGTATGTCCTGATTCTCTATCGAGCGCAGGGTAGCTACTTTTATGCCCACTAGAGCGGCTAGATCCTCGCGACTCAAACCACGCGCCTCCCTAGCTTCCTTGATGCGTTTACCGTAGTCCGGGACTATCTCTAAGTCCTCCCAGCGACGCCTCACGTTAGAAATAAGAATAGAGAATAAAAACGGATCATCCCTCGTAG
>JAMOTR010000048.1 GCA_027068385.1 Candidatus Heimdallarchaeota archaeon | reverse complement strand
TAGCTAATCACGTGATCGTGATAACCTTCGACGGCACCAGGGCGGACGTGTTCCGGAAAGCCTCCCCCACCGCGGATTACTTTAAGACTTTAGGCGCCCGGTGCGAGTACGCTGTATCCACATATCCCACGATCACTTACCCTTCACATACCACGATGTTTACGGGAACGTACGCGATAGTGCACGGGGTTCGGGATAACGCTTACTACAAGGTAAAGGCCCAAACGATATTCGAGGTGGCGCACGATTTAGGCCTAAAGTCCGCTTTAGTGACTCCCGCCTCTACTCTAGCTAATATGCTTTCTAAGAGCGGCACCGTGGCGGACGTATACACGGGAGAGAAATACGCGGACATAGGGACGGTCACGCAAACGGCCGAGTCGATCGTGAAGGACTATAACATAATACGGCTCCATTATGTAGAAAGCGACGACGCTGGGCACACCTTCGGGGCGGATTCGCCCCAGTATAAATCCGTAATAGCCGCGGAGCAGAACGAAGTGAAGGAACTCATCGAGTATCTAATGAACGAAGGGCTCCGGAACGATACCGTGATCATACTCACCGCGGACCACGGGATGTTCGTGAATAAACATCATCACATATACCCCTCGCTCGTTGATCACGTCCCCTTCCTAATTATGGGAGGAAAAGTAAGACCTATGGAGTTAGATCGCGCCTCTACGATCGATATAGCTCCCACTATAGCGCTCATCCTCGGCATCCCGGTACCTTCCGAAGCCGTTGGTGTAGCTATAGGGGAGCCGTTCGGGATGAGTAACGTGAGGTGTGACACGGGCTCTCTAAGACTTAACGAATTTATCTCCGCTATAGCGGTATCGCTCCTACTTACGGCTAACGTGGTATCGATATTCCACCGGTTATCGAAGAAATTTTTGTTAAGGAATCGAAAGGGGTTGGGAAAGAATCGAAATTAAACCTGGTGACTAGTGTCCTACTATGGACATGGAGGTCGCTAGGACCCGCGTTTTTGAAGTAGCCGAAAACGGTAGCGTGAGAGAGGTAGAGAAGCCCGACTTTAGCGCTTCTGATAAGGCATATATCATTATAGACGACGGTGATGGGGTAATTTACGTACGGCTGGGTAAAGACATAAACGACGTACAACGCTTCGCGGCCGCTAGGAACGCCCATCAGTTAAACATGAGGTTCGGAGGAGGGAGCTTCGAGACGTTCACGGAGGAGCAGGGTAATGAATCGGAGGAGTTTAAGAAACGGATAAAGTCTAGGCTTAACATAGACCTCTGAGATTTTTTCATGGACATATTAACGATAATTCGGTTCCCCGCGTTAGAAAGTACTCAAGATATGGCTAAGAAGATAGCGGCGAGCGCTACTTCTCGGACGGTTATAGTAGCGGAAACGCAGACGGGAGCAAGGGGGCGCATGAAGCGCGAGCGGATAAGTCCACCGGGAGGGTTATGGATGACGGGGATCATACATGGGGTGCACGCGTATCTACCTATTATAGTAGGAGCATCCCTAGTGGACGCGATAGAAAACTTGGGCGCGCGCGTACGGTTAAAGCGGCCCAACGATGTGGTGTCGCGTGCTGGACGTAAGATCGCCGGAGTGCTTATAGAAGTGCTTGGCGACACTTCGTTAATAGGGATAGGGGTGAACGTGAACAATCCTATACCGCCTAAAATTAGGGACGTAGCCGTGAGCATAAAGGAGCTTGTGGGTCACGAGGTGGACCGCATGAGCCTCCTAACGGATATTCGGGACAACATATACAACTACCTTCATAACCCGTTTGGGGCTCTAGAAAGGCGGCGCGAGAAGGATTACTTAAAGAACAAGCGCGTCCGCGTATACGTAAACAAGCATAAGATCGAGGGAATAGCGAGGGGCATAGACGAGGATGGGTTCCTATTAGTGGAGACGGAGAAGGGGACAGAGAGAATAATTTCTGCGTATAAGGTGGAGGAGGTGATAGAATGAGGATTCTAATAGCTAATAGAGGAGAGATCGCGGTAAGGATCATACGCGCGATACGCGAGATGGGGTTTGTGTCGATAGCCGTATATCCGCCAGACGAGAAGGACGCTCCTTACGTGAAGATGGCGGACGAGGCTTATGAGTTATCCTCACCACGCTCGTTCTTAGACGTTCGCGAGATGGTAGAGATCGCGATAAAGGCTAAAGCGGACGCGGTACATCCGGGTTACGGCTTCCTATCAGAGAACCCTATATTCGCTCAGGCTCTGATGGATGAGGGAATTATACGGATAGGACCCCGTCCGAAGACCCTAGAGCTCTTAGGAGATAAGGTCGAGGCTAAGAGGGTAGCGATAAAGGCTGGGGTGCCGACGCTCCCTTCGACTTTAGAACCCACTAAGAGCGTAGAAGAAGCGCTCGCGTTTGCGGATAAGATCGGCTATCCTGTGGTCGTGAAGGCCGTAGGTGGGGGAGGAGGGATGGGAATACGCGTAGCAAGAACTCCGGAAGAACTTATGGTCGCTCGGAACATAGCGGCTAAGGAAGCTAAACAAGCGTTTGGGGACGAGAGGGTGTTCATAGAGAAGTACCTAGAAAGGACTAAACACATAGAGGTACAGATACTCGCGGACGACTCGGGCGTATATCATTTGTACGAACGCGACTGTAGCGTACAGAGGAAGTTCCAGAAGATTATTGAGGAAGCCCCATCGCCCGCGTTAACGGATGAGGAACGCGAGCGCGTGGCCTCTTACGCGGTACGTGTGGCTGAGGCTGTAGAATTCTATAACGCTGGTACCGTAGAGTTCCTCTATAAGGACGGACGCTTCTACTTCTTAGAGGTAAACCCGAGGCTTCAAGTCGAGCACGGTGTGACCGAGTTAATCACGGGCGTCGATATCGTAAAGGAACAAATCAACGTTGCGCTTAAGGGATCCGTAACGTTCGATCAGAGGGACATAAAGGTGAACGGACACGCTATAGAGGTAAGAGTATACGCGGAAGATCCGTTCTCGGGGTTCCTTCCGAGCCACGGCATGATCATGCGCTACCGTCCCCCGGGCGGACCCGGAATACGTGTTGACGATGGGGTGGCGGAGGGTTACATAATACCCGAATACTACAATCCGCTCATAGCGAAGGTGATGTCTCGGGGTCGCGATAGAAACGAGGCAATAATAAGGCTCAAACGCGCGTTAAAGGAGTTCGTGATCTCCGGGGTGAAGACTAACATTCCGCTACATCTCGCGCTCCTTGAGGACGAGACGTTCATAGAGGGAAAGGTACGGACGCGCTACTTAGAGGAAAAGATGGCGGAGATACAAGAGAGGATGCTCGTAGAGTATCTAAAGAGTCTAGCCGCGTTAGCCGTCGCGCTCTCTTTGAGGCCTAAGAAGGAGAAACTCGAAAGGTCGCTCGTGAGTAAACTATTTGCCCGGTTCTCGGATATGAGGATTAGGAGGCGTTGAGTATGCGCCGCTCGTTTGAGATAAATGGGTTTAAGGTAGAGGTAGAATTGAAGGACGGGAAGGGTAAGGTGAGGTTCGATAATAAGGAGTTCGACGTGGAGCTGAAGGACAGGAAGGGCGACAAGTTCCTCGTCTCTGTATCGGGAGAGAACGTTCTAGTGAGGTTCGTGGACGATTATACGGCCTTAATTAACGGTAGATTCTTGTCGTTTTACGTCATAGAGAGGCCTCTTATCAAACGTTTCGACGGTAGGGCGTCTAAGATGGAAACGATGGTACCAAAAGAATTCTTAGTGGCCCCGATAGCGGGCCGTGTGACGGACGTATTGGTGAAGTCCGGCCATAAGGTATCTAAAGGGGACACTCTCGTCGTGCTAGAGAGCATGAAGATGCTCATAGAGGTGAAGAGCGATAGGAACGGAAAGGTAGAAGAAGTACTAGTAAAACGTGGAGACGTCGTTACGAAGGGGCAACCTTTGATAAAGTTCTCCAAGGACGAAAAATAAACGCATCCGCCTAAAGCGTCTCATGAGAGTAATCTTCCTTCACGCGGACGAGTTAGAGTTTTTACCCGTTAGACCCGCTAAAGGGGTAAAACCGGAAGACAACCCTTCTCCCGGTAAGATCTCGGAGGCGATAGTGGCGTTCATAGGTGTAGAGCCGGAGGATCTCAAAGACGTTAAGGCCTCCGCTCAGGCGTTAATAGAAGAGATAGAAAAGCTCTCGGAGAACCTTAAGACCAAGAACGTGGCCTTATATCCTCGGGTACACGCGACCGATAATCCGGCGCCCGCGAGTGAGGCGGATAAGATCATATCCATATTAAAAGAGGCGGAGGAGGGGCTAAAGTCTAAGGGGTATCACGTGATACGCGCCCCGTTCGGCCGGTATAAGGCGTTTAGAATTAAGGTGAAGGGTCACCCTCTCGCTGAGCTATCTAGGAAGATCTCGCCTAAGAGGGAGAAGGGGGAGAAAAAGCGGGAGCGCTTCTATGTAGCACTGCCGGACGGAAGGGTATACGAAATAAGGGGTAAAGAGGACTATGAGAGACTTATTAAGGAGGTACCTGAGGTCGCTAACGATAAGGACTTAAGGCGTCTCATAGAGAAGGAAGCTCTCGATATACCGCTACCGGAGATAGAGGAGAGCGAGATCGTTAAGCATTTAGCGAAGTTCGGGTTCGAGCGGGAGCCGATGAGTGATGTGGGACATATGCGCTACGAGCCAGAAGCCGCTTTGATCGTAGATCTCGTCTCCGAGTATTCTCGGTACGTAGCTAACAAGCTAGGTATACCGGTATTCTACGTGAAGGGAACCAACATGTTCTCGCTCGAACACCCGCCTATAAGGAAGCACGCTGAGCTCTTCGGTGAGCGTATGTACCTCTTAGAGATGGATCGCAAGAAGCTAGTGTTACGTTATGCCGCGTGTTTCCAACAGTTCGCCATCGCTAAGGATCGGGTGATAAGCTACAAGCAAGTTCCGTTCGGGATGCTCGAGGTAGCGGACTCTTACCGTTATGAACAAAAGGGAGAGGTCGTATTGAGCTTCCGCGTCCGTAAGTTCCGGATGCCCGACCTGCACGTGTTTACTAAAGATCTAAAGGAGGCCGTAGAGGTATCGCATAAGATTCAGGACGTGATACATGAGGAAGCCTCTCTTCTAGGTAGAAGATACGTGGCGATGTATAACGTGACCGACGACTTCCGGCGCGACCATAAGGACGTCATACTAGAGTTCGTTAAGCATGACGGGAGGCCCGCGCTAATACATGAAATACCCCGCGGCGCTCGTTATCGGGTGATGAACGTAGAGTATCATATCATAGACAAGCACGGAAGACCTCGCGAGATCGCTACTTTCCAGATAGACGTGGGTAACGCTGAACGCTTCGGGATCGAATACGTGGACGAAAACGGTGAGAGGAAGCCTTTAGTGATCATTCACACCGCCCTCTTAGGGTCCATAGAACGTTACGTGTACATGGTCTTCGATTCCGCGATTCAAAAAGACTATACTTTACCCCTACGGCTTTCCCCGATACAGGTGCGCGTGATACCCGTGAGTATGGACTTCCTAGAAGAAGCAGAAAGGATAGCGAGGGAGATAGAGAAGAACGGAATACGTGTAGAGCTCGACGATCGCGAGGAGAGCCTAGGTAAGAAGGTGCGCGACGCTGGGATCATGTGGGTACCTTACGTAGTGTTCGTGGGTAGAAAGGAAGTCGAAAAGGGAGTAGTACATGTGAAGACCCGCGACGGTAGTGAGAGGGACATGAAGCTCGAAGAGCTCATAGAAGAGATCAAGAGGAAGACTCAGGGATATCCCTATATTCCGAGACGTCGGCCCATGAGGCTCTCTATGAAGCCCGTATATGGAAAGAAATACCGACGTTTTTAACTATCAATGGCGAAC
>JAMOTR010000047.1 GCA_027068385.1 Candidatus Heimdallarchaeota archaeon | reverse complement strand
CGTGATACCTAGCGATCGATCTGAGCAGTATGGCCTTTAAAACGCTACGGAGAACTTCGGTATCCGCTCATATAGCTCCTCATCGGAGGCGAACGCCTTCGTGGAAAAGTCCATACACCCTTCATCGTCCCCGGAAATCGCTAGATAACTCCAGAACATGTACTGATCGTCGACGTATGAATCGTAACCGTTAATAAAAACTCAAGCGGTCGCCTCCTCTTTTAAGAATCCGTTTAACCTCAGCGTCTTCTTATCTTCGACGTCGAACATATCCTCTTGAGTGTAATATACGTATACCTTAACGTACGCGTCCTGCCTCCCGAAGCGCTGTACGATGCGCTTTATAATCAACGTCTCCTGAGGCGCGTTTAGGAAGTGTATCATCCGGCTCCTTACCTCGCTCCTAGAGGGTGTGGGCTTCCCTAAGTGATCGATACGCACTATGTACTCTTTCCTACGGAGCATCTTGTTATCTCTCTGCCGAATGATCTCCATCTCCGGCTGCGTCATAGCGTTTCGTTTCTCTTCTACGTTTTTCTCTTTCATCCTAAAATACACATACCCCGCTATTCCCGAGACCGCTGTGGCGATGATATAGCCTATGAGCGCTCCCTCGGACGAGTATAAGAAGTACATCGATACGGGTAACGCGGCCCTTAATAGAAGCGATAGTGACGACGATAGGACGGCTACGTGTATTCTCTTAGAGCCGACCGAGGTACCTATAATATAAGATAGGATCAGAGCCGCGGGCAAATAGAAGCCCGTGAGCTTTAGTAGGTACACGTACGCGGAAGCCGACGAGCCCAGAACGATCGTTACGTACTGTGCTCCGAACCGAGTAGCTATTGGAGATAAGAGACCTAATAGAGCTAAGAACGCCTTCGAGGATAACGAAATCTTACCCGCTATCTGTTCGCTCGTAGACGAACGCATAGCGCCGTCGGATAATGCGTTTAAGAGTAGAATAACCTGGAACGCTAAGTAGTATCCGCTAAACTCCTCGGGCCCCATGATCTTTCCTAGGAGTACCTTATCGACGTAGAGGGAGGCGGAGAGCGCTACGGCCGTGAAGTTTAGCTTCGCTACAGATTTTACTAACGCATTTACTCCTCTCATAGAAAAGCCGTAAGATAAGGAGGCGTGGACGAAGATGAAGGCTCCAGGAATCATCGATAAAGCTATTCCGTAAACCGCTCCGGACGCCCCGTACAAATTATATAAGTAGATCATGGAAGCCGTCTGAATAGAACGCTTAGAGATGACTAGCGCAAGTATTTCGTTATACCTCCTGGACCCTATAAGATAAGAAGTCGAAACGAACGTAAGGGCGGATAAATAGGATAAGAGGGCGGAAGCGAGCGAGGACGTAAAGATATAATCGAGAAAGCTCCCTATAAGCGGAAGGGTCGATGAAGCGAGTAGCAATTTCGAGAGGGTTTCCCTATCTCTTGAAGCCGCGTAGAAGATCACGCTGTAGTCTGTCCCCAGTAAGGAAAATATCGCGAAGAAATAAGCAGAGGTAGCTAAGAATCCTGCTATTCCGTAATCCGCTTGGGACGCGACCCTATAGAAAAATACCCGAATAAGAGCACCCCAAGCCCCATCTATACCGAACGCTATTACCGTCTTCTCGACGCCCTTCATATTCTCACTCCCCAAAGGAGGAACGCCTTCCTTGATTCCCGCTCGTCCCCTACAAACTTTATAGTACCTATCTTATGTGAGAGCTTGAGTTCCACGCTGAGCCTTAAGGCCTCCTCATAAGAACTCACCTCCGTACTTTCTTCTGAGAATCCGAATCCTTTCTTTACGCTCTCTACGATCTTATTAAACCGGATATAAGCGCGCTCCCCAGACTCTTTTGTGAGTAGTATTCCGTCATATCCCATGAGCATATACGCGCTCACGTCGTCCACTTCGGAGCGCTCCGGGATATACCTATTAACGAGGCTCTTAAGAAATCCGGTACCAGCGAAGTAAGGCTTGCACATGGCTATCGATAAATCGCGCAGGTCCGAAGCGTACTTAAACATCATCTCCGCATGCGCGTTTAACTCCAGATCGCCGCGCGCTAGTATGCATCCGTCCGCCTCGGATATAATATCCTTAAGATTTTCTATGGCCCCGTTCGTCTCAATCTTAGCGATCTTGAGCGTATTCTTAGGCACGAGCTCAGAATATCTCCTTACGTCCTCTACAGAGCGGACCATAGATATAAGTACAGCGTGCGCTTCGAGCTCCTTAGCTAGGGAGGCCATCGTTTCGTCTTCCTCCGTCGGCCCTTCTATCGGGAGGTCTTTTCCTACTACGTGTACCTGAGCGTCCTTTACGTATCCGGGAACGATCACGAACGCTCTCGATCCCCTTACTTCTAGCACCACCTCAGCGTCCCCCAATAGTATTATATCCCCGTCTTCTACTACCTCCTGTACCGCGTCGGGTAGATCATTGAGGGGAACCTCGTCCTCGAACTTGCCGGAGACCTTCACCATAGGTCCCGGAAGATCGACGATAATCGGGCCGTTAAAATCCTCAGGAAGTTTAACGGGTTTAGTCACGCGTATCGAAAACGACTCTTTTGTTTTCATCCGCATCTCATTTACGTTCTCGTTCCACGTAAGTATAGGTTTCATACGGTAATCTTCGAACGTTGAGATAAGATTTGGGGTAGAGCTACACTAACTTATTGGGATATATAACTCAAGGAATGACGCGCGATGGAAAGATAGGGGTGTTCCTCCCGGAAAGTATGGCTCAAGAGGGGTTAGAGTTCGTATTTATAGCCCCTAGTAGCGCTTGTGAGAAGTGTCCTTTATATAAATACTGCGTAGGTAAGCTTGAGAGTAAGCGCCGCTATAAGGTCGTATCCATCTTAAGGAAAGAGGATAGCGGATATCATTCGATACCCATACCGGCGAAAAAGTGCTCTCTTACGGACGAACCTTTAGTGAGCGTGATGCTTGAGCATAAGGAATTCGAGATCAACATCGACAAGGATAGGGCGATCCCGAACATGTCCTTTCGCTTCGATAGGGAGGGGTGTACGCATTATACGTGTCCACAACGGCCGTACTGTAACTACGACGGAATACCGAAGAACGTAAAGGTGGAGGTAGTGCGCATCGTTAAGGATAAAGTGGATTGTCCTCTGGGTAAACCTCTGAAGAGAGTAGTCATAAGGATAAAGGAAGAGGAACGAAAGTCGCGTGAAGCTTATCTATCGGATCATAATAGGTATACTCCAAGGTATTTTTGAACGGCTACCCGTAAGCTCGTCCGGAATGATCGTGCTCGTGCTTATGCTACTAGGCGAGGACCCGGCCGAGGCGTTAAGCTACGCTTTCTTCCTTCACATAGGTACCGCTTTAGCGGCTATCGTCTACTTTAGGTCCGAGATACGCGACCTCATCGTAGAACTATCGCACGGAGAGATCGATGAGTTCTGGCGCTTGGCGATATTAGCGGTGATCGTCTCGGCCGCGGTGGCGTTAATCGTATTGCGTTTCGTATACGTGGGACTAGAATACGGGTACGCGTTCGTAGGAGCTATGCTCATCATCACGGGGATAGCTCTTGAGGTAAAGAAATTCGGGAAGAGAAGGATATACGCGGGAGCAGCGATAGCCGCGGGTATAGCTCAAGGGCTCGCGGTAGCTCCAGGATTATCTAGATCCGGTCTTACGCTCACCGCTCTAGGCCTAATGGGAGTCGAGGGAAAGGAAGCGCTAAGGTTCTCTTTCATCATCTCTATACCGGCCGTAATCGCCGCCGGTTTGTTCTTAGGTATGGGAAACGTTTCCTTATCCATCGGTCCGCTCTTAGGACTAGCGTTCTCCTTCTTATTCGGCATAATTACCATAGACGCTCTAATGAGGCTCGTCGACAAGATACGTCGGGGACCGTTGCTCATTCTACTAGGACTACTATCGATAGCGTTCTACGCGGTCTCTATAAAGTTCGGAATATGAGGTATTTTTACGGCTCCTTTCGTTTCTATTTATGTTACCCCAAGATTTAGCGAGGCGTATCGATCACACTAATTTGAGACAAGATGCGTCCAGTAAGGATATAGAGAAGCTCTGTGAGGAGGCGAAAAGGTATAACTTCTACAGCGTCTGCGTCTCACCCCGGCGGGCCCCTTACGCTAGGGAGCTCCTGAAGGGAACGAACGTAAAGGTATGCGCGGTGATAGGATTCCCCTTAGGCTCGACGTTCCCGGAGGTAAAGCGCTTCGAAGCCGATAAAGTGGCTCAACGGGTCCACGAACTCGACGTAGTCGTGAACGTATCCGCGGTAAAGAGCGGAGACTTTCGCGTGATACAAAAGGAGTTCGAGGACATCGCTGAGATAGCGAGCACTTATGATATCGAACATATAAAGGCGATACTCGACACGTGCTTGCTCACGAGGTACGAAATTACGATGGCCGCTAGATACGCGGTAATGGGCGGGGCTACCTTCTTAAAGACTTCCACGGGCGTGTATTGTAAAGCCACGGAAGAGGACGTGAGGTTCCTAAGGCGCTTAGCCGACGAGCTGGGGGAGGAATTCGGTAAGAAAATCTACGTAAAAGCCGCGGGCGGAATAAGGACCCGGGATCAGGCCGTGAGGATGATAGAAGCTGGAGCCGACCGTATAGGTAGTTCTTCTGGGGTAAAAATCATAGAAACCGCACCGAAGCGAGATTAACTTTTTATTTTTCATAATTCCTTTCTCATCGAGGGCCCGTAGCTCAGCCTGGTCAGAGCGCCGGACTCATAATCCGGTGGTCCGGGGTTCGAATCCCCGCGGGCCCACCAAAAGAACTACGATCGTGAGACGGCCACTTTAATGACCTCCTTTAGGAATCCGTACGACGCCTCTAGTATCTCAGGGTCGCGCGATTTAGAGTAGCTACCGTACATCGATTTAATCCTAGGGATAACTTCATAGAACGCTTCCTCCCGATATTCAGGTTCTATATCCTTAGGATCGAACAAGAGACATCTCTTGTTAGACGCCTCGAAGAACTTCGCGAGCGTTTTATACGCTTTCTCCGGGTCCTCCTTGAGGTCTTTATAAAGGACCCTTAAGAACGAGATGAGGGAAGATCCGCATATGTATCCGACGATCTCTTCATCCTCCTCGAACCCCTCTTCATCGAAGGATCCTTCCTCCACGTATATCTCGTAAAACTTCCCGTCTTCTAACGGGCGAAACTCGATAAAGTGGTAACCGGATTCGTGGGTAACGTCTATCGTAATCTTATCACCCATCGATTCCATCCTCATCCTTATCTCGTCGTTCTCACGCGTGAGTCTAAATATTACTATAGGGCCTCTAGAACACGCATACGACCGTTCATATACGCTATCTTTTACCTTAGCCTTGTTCGCTTCAAGATATAACTCGGAAGCTAAACGGGAGAACCGTCTCTCGTTGCCGTGTTTCCTGAAGTACTTCTCGATTATGGGACCAAAGGCCTCCTTAGCCCTTTTTTCTACCTCTTTATACCTGCAAGCGTTGATCGAGATCACCTTAAGATCCTCGAACATACATTCCTCCTTAAGCTTGATTTTTCCACTTCCTCTTCCTCTTCGAGTACGTACTTAAGAACGGTAAAATTCTCGTACTATCTCGATCTCGAGTAAGCAATAGGCGTTAGGCTTGTGTTCGAATCTTCTTATTTTGAAGTCTTTATCTCTAGCCGTCGCCTTCGCCACCATTAACGCGGGGAACGGTATCCCGGAGGCCATGGGCATATACTTATAAGCGTCCTTCATGTTCGGCTTGAAGACCATGCGTATCACGTTACCCTCCACCTTTACGTCGAACGTCGCTATCTTCGAGAACGCTTCCTTTATTATCTCATAGATCCTATCGTCCCCGAAGAATTCGCGCATTTTATCCACTAATATTTTCGCTAACGCCACCGTACCTTGAGGCCCTAATACTTCTTCGGCCGCTCTTAGAAACTCCATCGAGAACCTCCGTACATCTTCCTTAGATAACCTACTAGGCTTAGCGTCTCCGATT
>JAMOTR010000046.1 GCA_027068385.1 Candidatus Heimdallarchaeota archaeon | reverse complement strand
CTATATACGGAATACTCGTAGCTTACGCGCTCTTCGGCCTCATCAAGGATCGCTTGCCTAAGCTTTCGCGGATCATTATAGGAATCTCAGCGGGCGTCTTGAGTTACGCGTTAGGCGCATTCCGGCTCGCCTCCGTGATCTCCGCGTTCCTCATCTCCGGGGCCTTCTATAAGGCGTTTAAGTCCTATACGCCCATAAGAGCAAACGCGCGGTCGTCCCTCCTAGTGCTCCCTCTAATACATCTTATAAGGACCACGATAGTGTCGGGCACGCCTTTGGGAGAATACTATTACGTGGTGTTCAAGAACACGCCCGCCTATCAAGAATACTCCTATCGGTACATCGAGGCCGCGCCCACGTTCTCATATTTTAAGACGTACAACGTCATCGCTTACCTACGGCACGGGGTAACGTTCTACGCTCCCGCGGCCGTGTTATTGTTCTACTATGCCTTAAGAAAGAGGCCCACCGGGGTCGACGCGTTCATAGCGTTCTCTTTATTACTCTTAGCCATACCGATGCCCAGGAATCCGAGACACTTCATGCGGCTACGGACGATCATAGCTCTCGTATCGGACGATGAGAAGGCGAAGGTCATGGCCTCGGTGTATCTATTAGGATCGATCGTCGCGATCGTAGCCCGCATGGGTACCGTGCTCCGGGTATATCTAGCTATACTCACTCTCGTCTCGTTAGCGGTTCCGTACGTCACGGAGATAAGGATAAGGAAAGAGGTAGCCCTCGGGTTAGCCGTGCTCTACATGCGGTCCCTTTATCATTACGGATACGGTTACGTAGCCCACTCCCCGATAGGTCTTCTAGGAAATTATTATGAGTACGTCGACGACATCCTAGCGTATAACGTCACGGGCCTAGTATACGACGGTGCTCCGGGTCTAGAGTACATACTTAACGCCTCGATACCCGCGATACCGCTCTTTCAACCTATATTATATGAACACCTCCGGGACCTTCTACATTCTTACGATCCTCAGGGGGCCTTCGAATACCTTAATAAACACCATATTAACGCGTTCCTCTATCCTCATCCGTATAAGAACCGGCGGCCGAGCTATAAGATACGGTTCCTCCACGACTTCCTTCACGTACCTTATAATCGGATCCTGTTGGGACCCACCTACGAGAGACATAAGCTAGGCGATCGGTATTATCTGTTCGTCCAGAAGCACGACCACCTCGTTCCCGGACTTCAAGCCGTATACCTAGTAATACGCGACGACAACTACGAATACGTCGCTGCGGCCTTCGACTATACGGGAACCCTCGTCGCTTATTACTCTAAGCTTTGCTCCGTAGCGGGATCCACGGTAGAGATACGCGCCATATTCTTGGGAGATCCGGGGGACGTGTACATAAGACTCGGTGACGCGATGGTGAAGGCTCACGTGGAGAGACACGGCTCGATTTACATAGCCACGTTCGAGTTTCCTAAGGGGACGCGGACGCTTAGAGGGATCGAATACGAAAAGGGCTCCGTACGGTTCGTGGCTAAGATTAAGCGCGACGTATCGGCTTACGTCACCCTCTCACGATCGCTTTAAGGAGATTTTTACATAAGTC
>JAMOTR010000045.1 GCA_027068385.1 Candidatus Heimdallarchaeota archaeon | reverse complement strand
TTTCATACGCTTTACGAAGGGAGAAGTAGGCTTGAACTCTATCTTATCGTCGATCTTCACCAAGTACCCGGGAGCGTTCACGACGTTTCCGTTCACCATTATGTGCCTATGGACGATGAGCTGCCTAGCCTCCCGTATCGACCTGGCGAGACCCATACGATATACGACCGTCTGTAGGCGCCTCTCTAGAATATCGCGCACGGTGAGCGATAGGATATCGTCTAAGGTGGCGTCGGGCTTAGTAATTAGCCCCATCTTACGTAGCTTATTTAGTAGGATCTTAGCCTCCGCTTCGGCTTCCTCGGGGGGCAAAGCTAATAGCTTACGAGCGCGGGCGCGTATGTTTCTTAGGATAGCCTTAGCCTTCCGTATCTCGCGCCTGTTTCTTAATCCATATTCTCCCGCTAAGTAAGCCTCCTCCTGAAGCCTATCGCGCCTCCGAGGGTGCCTCGGCCTTTGCCGCTTTTTCCTCTGCCTCTTAGGATCCCCCATATCGCCTCACCTCCTCTTCTTACCTTTCTTCTTCTTTTCCTCCTTTCTAGCCACGAGACTTACCCGAGGATCGGTACGCTTAGCGGCGGTCTTAGTGCGCTGCCCACGTACCTTTAGGCCGCGAGCGTGGCGGATTCCCTTCCGAGACCTCATCTTGATCATGTTCTCTATGTCCCGACGCACCTGGATGAACCGATCCGTGGATAACATGTGCTTATCCTCACCGGTATAAGGATCGCGCTGTCTGTTTAAGCTCCGTCTGGGTATTCCGTACTTTAAGGGGTCCGTCATGATATCCACAAGCTTCTCGATCTCCTCATCCGTAAGAAAGCCTACGCGCATATTAGGATCCATGTTAGCGGCGCGAATGATTCTCAACGCCATAGGACGACCGATACCTAGGATTCTGGTGAGCGCTATTTTAAGCGGCATCCGACCTTCTACGTCCCTGTCGTAGATTCTTACTAGGAACCTAAATTCCCTCTGAGCGCTCATTTCCGAGATCGGTTCATAACCAAATAATAAGGTACCCCGGCACTTCGGAGAGTTACTAAGGTAACGGTATCCTCGACTCCCGGTATTTTTAGTATCTCGGGTATCCTCGAAAGATCTACTATCGCCACTATGTCCCGATCACCTGTAACCTTAAACGCTAAGAACCCTTTCTTATGGAGCTCCGACCGAACCTTATCGATCGCGTCGATCCTCGTTTTAATGAGCACGAACGCGAGCTTCTTAGAGCTTCCTAGGGTCTCTAATCCCTTTTGAGTTACCTCAATAAACCCGCGACCCGTACGGATTAGGCCCTTTTCACGAAGGTACTTCAAGTGCTGAGCTAACGCCTGACGCGTCTTGTAACCGAACACCTCGCGCGCGATCTCATCTTGACTCCCTTCGAATATAATTACGGCTTCCGGTTTTCCGTTAGCGGCTATATATTCAAGTATCTCAAACGCCTTCCTCGACTGTTTCTCCATTGTTTACACATCCGTAACACTTTTAAGATGTAGACAAAAACTCGCTTCCTTCTAAATACTACGAATTCGGCATAAGCCCGCAAATCTTCGTAATTAGGAGCGTCTGCTACCAATTCTTTAGCCCTCTCCACGAGCTCGAGAGCCTTCTGTCTAGCGTATGGTAATCCGTACTTCTTCAATATCTCGCGAACCTTCTCGACCATATCCTTGGTTACCTCCTTAGCCTTAAGGTACTCATATAAGACCTTTAGATCGTCCGGCTCCGCGTCTTCTAACGCCTTTATGAGTAGTATCGTCCTCTTCTTCTCGCGTATATCGGAGTCTACCGGCTTCCCTATTACTTTCGGATCACCGAACGAGCCGAGTATGTCGTCCTGAATCTGAAAGGCCATCCCGACGAGCTTCGCGAACTCCCTGTACTTAGATTCTTCGAATTCATCCGCACGCGCTACCTTAGCCCCTATGGCGGCCGAAGCTTCGAACAGAGCGGCGGTTTTGCGGTAGATCATATCCATATAATCATCCTCGGTTACGTGAGGGTTGAACACCATATCTAGCTCCTTTAATACCCCATCAACTACGGTGATGTACGCCCGATCGTAGATCTCCGATAACGAGGCCTTAAGATCGACGTCGAGGTCCGAAGAGAATATAGTCTTCAATCCTAAAGCCCGTACTAGGTCTCCCCCTAGTATTCCGAAGCTCATACCTACGTGCTCATCCCCAAACTCCTCGCGCCATATAACGTGGAAAGTAGGCTTACCGCGCCTTAACTCATCACGGTCTATAATATCGTCATGTATAAGCGTAGAATTATGTAGTAGCTCTATGCTTATCGCGGGCCTTACTACCTTATCATCCTCCTTACCGAGAGCCCTATACACGAGTATCGAGAGAATGGGTCTCAGGCGTTTTCCTCCGCGGAGTACGAACTCCTTTAGCGTCTCATAGAATTTCTTGTTGAACTTTCCTACATCGCTCGCCCTAGATATTTCTTCGTCGAAGAACGCCTCTATCTCCTTGTTTACTCTTTTACGTAGTTCATCGAACATTACCGTTTATAGTACCGTCACATATGCGAAGTTTTCTCTCGTCCTTCTTCTACATAATACATGAGCGACGTAAGAGTGAGGCGGATTAAACCCACGACGGCTAAGGTATTCATAGAGGGCTTTCCTGGCGTCGGATTATCCGGACTGATCGCCGCTAAGTACATCATAGAGAAAATGGGGATGGAGCCCGTAGCGTTTATAGTATCCGACGACATACCCCCGAGCGTTACGGTTATGAACGGAAAAATACTCTGTCCGATCACCGTATACGGAAACGACAAGGCTTACATCGTGGTGGCCGAGAGCTTCATACCGCTTCATATCCTTAACAAAGTGGCCTCCGTACTCTTCGACGAGTTCATAGATAGCAAAAACGTCGATCTCGGAATATCCTTAGGAGGCTCCGCCGCTATACCTCCGCCCATGGGGAAGGATAGGAGGGTGTCGTTCATAGCTACGACGGAGAACGCTAGAAAGATGGCCCAAGAAATCGGACTATCCGAGATAACTAGAGGGCTTATTATGGGAATTACCGCGGCCCTCGTGGGTGAAGCTTACATAAGGCGTGAGGATTACCTAGTCCTCTTAGCCGAATCCGACCCCACGCGTCCCGATCCCGTAGCCGCTTTAGCGCTCGTAGAGACTATCAATAAGCTCCTAGGACGGAACGTAGATACGGAAGAGTTAAAGAAAACTATACGCGAGGTAGAGGCTCAGCATAGGGCTCTACATAACCATATCAAGGACCAGTTAAAGAAGAGCGGTATCGACGAAATGTCCCACTTGTATTACGTCTGAGGATAAAACTCCTTAAGTTAAACGCTGGTGAACGGTATGCCTCTGACCCCGATGGCGGCTTTGGAGAAGAGCATTAATAAGGAGATCATCGTGGCGTTAAAGGACGGTACCCTACTTAAGGGGAACTTCGAGAGCTACGACGTTCATATGAACATACGGCTACGCGACGCTAAGCTCATAGATAGGGAAGGAAACGAGATCATGTCCTTCAAAAACGTCGTAATAAGAGGTAGCCGGCTCCTACGGGTGCACGTGGTATTATAAATACCTTTTTTCTCTTAATATCGCAGCTATCCCTCCGAAGCTCCTTATGAGCATATATCCTTCCTCGTTTTCCGCGGAAATTATCTCCACCTTGGTGCCGTATTCCTCGGCTATCTTTTCTAGGTAACTTATGAAGTCTTCCTTTTCCTCGATCACCATCGAAGAGCCGCATTCGGGACACTTAACGTCCTTATGACCCATCTCTACCTTTACTATCTCGTCGTTCTTCATTATCCTCCGTTCCTCGTGACCACATTGGGGACACTTAAAGCGAACGCGCGTTAGATCTATTTTTTCGGATACTAGAACCTTATCCACGATACCTTCTTCTAACGCTTTAATCACAGGCTTCACTCCGTATAACGCGTAACCGTCCTCGCGCGCTAAATGATCTAAGAACTCTTGTACCAACGCGCGCTCCTTTACGTATCTCACGTCTTTGAGCTTATCTTGGGCGCGCATTATCGCCTCTTTAGCTCCTATGTACCCTCCGTATGCTGTATCGACCACGGCTATAACTTTCTTCTTTAGCTCGGGCCTCAGGTAATTCTTCTCCATGAACTCCTCCTTCGTCGGTCCGGGTCCTCCTACGATTATACCATCGACTTCGTTATCTTGAAGGAAGTACTTCTCCGCGAGCCTACCCACTTTCTCCATAAACTGGTGCGCTAAGATCTCGCGAGAACGCTCGAAACGCTGAGCGGATTGTCCTCCGGCGCGGAACTTTCCGGGAACGTGGCTCGTTATTTCCTTTAATACTTCCAAACGGCTTCCGCTTAATAGAGCGAACGTAGCCTCTCCGCGCTCCACGAGTAGTATTCCGTACTTCTCCTTAGGTAAGATAAAGTTCTTTAGTGGATCCAGATAGAAGGTCACGTCACAACGATACATCTTTACCGTAAGCGGCTCTGGGGGCTCTATTATATACATCTCGAGCTTCCCCGATTGGGTCACTCCGGCGAATATAATGAGACCGTTCTCAGGGATCTTACTATAATGTTTGAGCCTAGCTTGTATACTCGTTAAAGCGCGCTGTACGTTCTTCCTCACGTTTTTATCTTTAATCATGTTAGCCGTGGCGATCTCACGGGAAATGAGCTCCATAAGGTCCTTTATATTTCCCCTTGCGGGCCGGTAAATACTAACGAGGCATGTCCCATTAGCCTGGCACCTCTTTTTACTGAGCTCCTCAATGAGCTTCTTTAATTCTCTTACGTCGGCTACTTCGGCCATAATAGACGGTCCCAAGAGTCTCTAAAATAACATTAGTAACCGACATGTAAAAGTTCGTGAAACTTAACGACCTCATAGCTCCCGCGTTCATAGGTATCGTCGCTTACGTTGTAGACGCCCTTTTCAGAGGACCTCTGGGAATTCTTATACTCATGTACTCCGCGCTACCGGGAATCTTTGAGGCGATCATAGCGTTCGCCACATATGCCGCGGCCGATTACGTGGTATCACCATATCTCGGCCGGCAACCTTATCCTAAGGACCTAATAATCTCGTTAGCCCTAGGTTTCTTCGCGTTCACCTTAATCGTAAATTACTTCTTAGCCCCGTTTCGTGCCTACGGATTCTCATTCAAGAGGTACTATTTCTCTCGCTATCCTCATTACAAAGCTATACTCGGCCTCGTTCTTATCGTAGCCCGGCCCTTAGCTTACACGCGGCACTCCTTAGGAATCGTACATGAGGAGCGGGCGTATGAGTCGATCGCGGCCGTGTTACTCTTCGTATATGTGGTCACACCAATCTACGAATACTTCGTGTGGGGCGTTAAGAGAAAAGTACAAGAGATAGTCTTGGGAAAGGCCGAAGGAAAACTAGTCGACATGGGTCTCGAGGTTACCGTAGCTAGAGAGATAGGAAGCGTAAACGGCCGCGTCGTAAAGTTCGAAGTGAGGAACGAGGAAAAAAAGGAGAAGCAATACGTGCTCGCTGTAGAGGCTCCGGACTTTCGGATACCTAGGGAAGTGCGCACGCGCAAGCTAAAGCACGACGAGGTAGACGAAATATACTTCCTCGTAAAGCCCTCCAGGTATTCTGGAGAGAGGCCCTTAAGGATACACGTGTTCGACGTTAAGGGCGGCTTAAGGGAAACGATACCGGGAGAAAGCGAGAAACCTCGGAAATACTCTCTCGTACGTAAAGGCCTCGGCATCTCTAAGCTATTTGTATACATCATACTCATCGCTACCCCCATCGCGTCCATATTCGGACCGACGTTTCGGCTCCATATCGCGGACTTAAAGATAGTAGCGTTCACCATGGTATTCACGATTATCGTAGGATACTTAGCGCTCAAATTAGTAGACAAGTTCACCGGCGTGAGTAGGAAAAGAAGGGTCGTCACGCGGTTGGACGAAGCGGCGGCTACGTTCTCGATGATGGCGTTGATCACGTTCCTATTAGGCGTTCTACTCGCGAGCACGAAGTTATTTCTAGCCACGATGATATTCTCTTCGATCGTCCTCATCATAGCCGCCATATCCCCAATAGTGTCCCCAGAACATGTAGAGGTTAGAGAAGAAGAAGAGAAGATCGTACGGGTA
>JAMOTR010000044.1 GCA_027068385.1 Candidatus Heimdallarchaeota archaeon | reverse complement strand
GAACACGGCCATCTTAAGCCCAAACGTATAAGGTTCCGCATGTACACCGTGAGTCCTACCCACACATAGTACGTCCTCGTACGTCTTCGCCAATTTACATAAGTCCCTTATTAAATCCTTTAAGCGCCCTTCTATGATCCCTAGAGCCTCCTTAATTTGTAACGCCATAGCTGTGTCGAGTATATCGTTCGAGGTCGCCCCTAAGTGAACGTACTTACCGTATTCTCCCGAGAGCTCAACCAAGGCCTTAACTAAAGCTACGGTCTCATGCCTTGTCTCTTTCTCGATCTCCTTAACGCGCTCGTATGAGATTTTACTCGCAGCTTCCTTAATCCTCTCGGCAGCCTCTTTCGGTATTATTCCGAATTCCGCTAACGTTTCCGCTATATAAGCCTCAACTAGGGCCATAAGGCGTATCCTATTGCGATCATCGAACACGCGCTTCATCTCTTCGGACCCATAACGAGACCGGACGGGATCCATAAGATTAAACGATCTGTGAAATGAAAGATAACTACGAAAACGATTCTAAACAATGGCCCTAGAGGATATAAAGCCTTACTTACCCATATTAAGAGCCCTCATAGAGCTTCACGCTGAAATAAACGGCCCCGTTAAGAGTAACGAAATCGCATATAGACTGGGAAAGAGTCCCGGCACGATCAGGGGGATCCTAAATACTTTAAGTAAGATGGGATACGTCACCGGAATTCCCGGTCCTAAGGGAGGTTATATACCTACTACGAAGGCGTTTATGGCGATTAAAGCGTTCGAAAAGAGCGTTCCCGTAAAGGCCTTTGTGGACAAGAACGCGATCACGCTAAACATAGAGAAGATCTCTATCTCGACGCTAGCTTCCGGTGAGATCATGGCCGAAGTAAAAGTAGAGCCTCCCCTACCTCCGGAGATATCCACGAAGAAAATTATACACATCGAAGCAACGTACGCGCCCGTGGGGATGTTCATAACGGGAGAGATCGTGGCCGTGGATCCTAACGGGAGGATCGACGTGAAGGTATCGAAGATGGTAGCGCTTCCCGAAATAAAAGGGGAGGACATAGCTACGAAAGAGCTCATAGTGGGTACCCCAGAAGAGAGCATACGCGAGGTGGCGGAAAAGATGGCTCTACATCATATACGTTCCGTTCCTATAGTGGTCGACCACGACATACGCGGGATGTTCTCGTGCCAACAGCTCGCGGAATCCGTGGCCTCCGGGATAGATCTCGATACGCCCGTGAGGGATCGGATCGTGGATATACCCACGTTAAGCGCGGACGCGTCCATTCGGGATATATTAAGGACTATGGACGCTACCGGGGTCGGGCGTATACTATTAATTAAAAACGGAAAGCCCATCGGAATCGTTACCCGTACGGACGTCTTACGCTTAATCGTGTCTCAGTATGCGAAGTTCGAAGAGGGAGAAGAGGGGAACGCCCGATATATCGTTTTTGCCGCTCTTGTTTACTAATACGAATACCCCTATGGGAATCGCCCCTACGTTACGTATGACGCTTATTATGCGCCCTACAACCTCGCCCGATGATACCACGTCGTCGATTAAGAGTACTTTCTTATCCACTATGTCCGAGAAGAGCGGGTCTATAGAGGCGCTGGAGAGGCGCATATCTATGTATCCTACGGGCTTCATCATCGCCTTAGCTACGGCCAAAGCCACAGCGAAACCGTCCGGGTTAAACCCTACTATTACTTCGGGTTCCTCTAGTACTCCCTCATCGATAAGCTCCCGAAGATATATGGAGGCTCCTTCGGCTACCTTATCTAATATCGCGGGTCTACGCGCTACTACGGACCGGTCTAAATACACGTCGAACCTCGCTGGGGCCTCCTTCTTGTGTTCCTTCTCCTCCCTCTTCCTTTCGGATACACCGTAACTAGCGAGTATGTATTCTACCGTATCGGGATGTAGGTTAAGGAGATTCGCGATTTCTTCGGTAGTATATCCTTTACGCCTTAACTCTATGATTTTCTCCTTCACGTCGCTATCCATGTCTGATGCTCATGAAAGAAAATAAAAATCGAGAGGAGAGAAAGATGATAGGAAGGCCCGCCGTAGCTCAGCCTGGCAGAGCGCCCGGCTGTAGATCGCCCCGAGGGGGCGGTCCCCCAGCGGGCGCCCGAGCAGTAACCGGGTGGTCCGGGGTTCAAATCCCCGCGGCGGGACCATAGCCCGCTTCGAGAAAACTCCGAACCGTAGAACGAATAAGGCAGCTTTGACTTATGTACATGAAAGATCGTCTTTTAGCGTTAGTAGAAGAGGCGTTAAGATTAGGAGCTAAATACGCTGAGGCTAGATTCTATAACTCTCCCTCTACTTCGATCGTAGTACAAAACGGAAACCCTATACAAATAGTTTCTACGACGGATTTCGGGGTAGCCGTACGCGTAATATACGAGAACGGCATGGGATTCGCCTCTACAAACCGCATAGAAGAGATAACGGAGCTTCCTAAGAAGGCCATAAAGATGGCTAAAGCGGCCCAGAGGAAGAACCCCATTAAGCTCTCCGAAGATAAATTCGAGAAGGTTAGTTATAAGGTACTACAGAAGAAATCGCTCGGGTTAGAGGATCGTATAGAGTTACTAAAGGACTTAGATAAGCACGTATCGGAAGGGATAGAGAGGTCGACGCGCACGTTTATGTTACACGAGACGATAGAGAGGCGCGTCTTCGTTAACTCAGAGGGAGCCGAAGTAGAGCACGAGATACCTAGAATAAACCTATTCTATAACCTCACTGTGATGGCTAACGGTGACGCGGAGAGTTATATGAACGAGGTAGGACGGTCAGGAGGGTTCGAGAGGTTTAATGAGGATCTATTCGATGAGGTACGTCGTAACATGCTCGTACTAAAGGACGTACTCGAGAACGCTAGACCTTTCGCTCCGGGTACCTACGACGTGATTCTAGGACCCTCCGTGATCGGACTAGCGGCACACGAGTCTTCCGGGCATCCTATGGAGGCGGATCGCATCTTCGGACGCGAGGCCGCTCAGGCCGGAGAGAGCTTCATAGACCCCGAAGGCGAGCGGCGGCTCGGGAAGCGTATCGGAAGCGAGGTCGTAAACGTCGTAGACGACCCAACTGTAGAAGGGTCTTATGGGTATTACTTATATGACGACGAGGGGGTAAAGGCGAGGCGTAGGTACTTATATAAAGAGGGAATCATCAACGAGCCTCTGATGAATCGCGAGTACGCTGCGGTGTTAGATACCTTAAGTAACGCCGCTGGGAGGAGCTCCGAGTTCGATCGCGAGCCTATACCTCGTATGTCCACGACGTTCGTAGAGCCGGGTGATCGGAAACTAGAAGAGCTCTTAGAGGACATAAAGAAAGGAATACGGATAGAGACTTATACGGAGCGGAACATCGACGACATACGTCGGAATCAGCGCTACGTGGGTAGCGACGCTCGGTACATAGAGAACGGTGAGAAAAAGTTCCGTATCAGGCGCCCCGTGATAGAGCTCACCACCAAGACGCGGCGGAGCTCGATCGATGCCGTTGGTAACGATCTGAAGTTCTACGCGGGGGAGTGCGGCAAGGGAGATCCCATGCAGGGAGTACCGGTACGGATGGGAGGACCTCACGTGCGCATGAGAAACGTGTACATCTTCCCGGCCCCTAGAGGTGAATGAATATGAAGGAGGTTCTCGATAGGTTAGCGGTACATTTATCCGACGTAGATCACCGGGCGATAGTACTTACGCATAGTAAGATCGATCAGATACGCTTCTCTAGGAACAAGCTCGACATAGGGATCTCGTACGACGAGACGAAGTTCAAGGTGTTCCTCGCTAAGCGCTATGACGGACAGCGGAAGACGATAGAGTTCGAGGGTTCCACGGAGGAAGACGTACTCGAGAAGATCAACTTCTTCAAGTTCTCCCTAGATAAGCTGCCGCCCAATCCGTTATACGGAGGTATGAACGAGATATCTTACTCCTACCCCAAGCCCCGGTATGACGAGAAGCTCTTAGAGATGGACGCTAAGGGCGCGGTAGAGCAAGCTATAGAGGCCGCTCTTAGTGCGGGGGCGAAGCGCGTCGCTGGAACTCTCTACATATACGACACTGAGACTTATCTAAAGACGAAGTTCACGGAAGGGTACGATAGAAACGTATACGCGTCTCTATCCGTACGCGCGTTCATCGATAAGACGATCTCAGGACATCGGGTGAACTCCGTATCTAAGAGTTCCGATTTCGACCCAGAAGAGACCGGGAGGAAGGCCGGAGAGATGGCGAAGCTCGATAACATGAACAGGATCAAGGTCCCCGCGGGGAAGTATAAGACTATATTGGGTCCACTAGCCGCGGCCGGTCTACTAGGTACTATAGGACGGATGACCTCAGCCGCAGCCGTAGTGATGGGATTCTCGCCTTTCACGTTCGATAAGCTAGGAAAGAAGATAGCCTCCGAGAAGTTCACGTTCATCTCCTCTGCAGATAAGGAGTTTATAGGGTACAGGCTCTTCGACGAGGAGGGGGTACCGGTAAAGGAGACTAAGATCTTCGATAAGGGTACCTTCAAGACTCATCTACACAGCACGAGCACAGCGAACCTATTAAAGGCTAAAGGAATACCCGCGGAACCCACCGGAAACGCCGGCATATTATATCCTCACGCACGGCAGCTCATCGTAGAGCCCGGGGATAGTTCCTTCGAGGAAATGGTCGAGAACGTGGATCGCGGGTTGTTCGTATCGAACGTGCGGTATACTAGGTTCCAATCTTACGTCACCGGAGACTTCTCTACGATACCTCGTGATACGTTCCTATACATAGAGAACGGTAAAATCAAAGGCTCGGTTCGCGGGCTTCGCCTTAACGGTAACGTAATAGAGTTCCTAAAGAACATAAGAGCCCTAAGCAAGGACAGGTATCCAATATACCGGCGGGAAGCCGAGATTCCTACGGTTACTCCTTACCTCTTAGTCGAGGACGTGGCGTTCACCGAGGCGCGCTGATTTTTTCCCTCTTATATCTTCTCTCTTAGATGCTCGTGTGTACCACGAACGAGGGAAAGCGGAGAGAATTTAAGGAGCTTCTAAGGGGATTAGAGGTAAAGCGGGTGAGGGATAAAGGTCCCGAATTACAGGCCCCTATAGAGGTCGTAGTGATGAACTCGGCCGCTTACCTGTACGCTAAGTATAAAGAGCCGCTTCTCGTAGAGGACGCGGGACTGTTTATACGCGCTTTAAACCGGTTTCCCGGGCCGTTCTCCTCGTACGTCCTAAAGACGATAGGATATCAAGGAATACTTAAGCTCATGGATGGAATAAACGATCGTTATGCCGAATTTCGCAGCGTGTTGGCGTACGCTTACGAGGGAGGGATTGTATTATTTAAAGGTAAAGTGAGCGGAAACATAGCGCACGAGGCTAGAGGACGCTCGGGATTCGGGTTCGATCCTATATTTATTCCCGAAGGACACGAAAGGACGTTTGCCGAAATGGACGTTGAGGAAAAGAACGAGCTATCCCATAGAGGCGACGCTGTAAGAAAGTTCTTAAGATGGCTTAAGGAGAAAAACGCCCGAGTTCTTTTTATTAGGATGAAGTTCTCGATTGTTTCTAAGACGGGCATAAACGGTAAACTACTATCCGTTACACGGAGTCCGGACGATAAGTTCTTGGCCGGAGGTGGAGGGGGAGCGATAGAGTCTCAGATATACCTTCGGGATACGAATAAGCGGAAGCTTATAAAGACTTTGTCGAAGCATACTGGTCGGGTACGCGCGGTGGATCGGAGAATAGACGGAAACGTGTTCGTGAGCGCGGGTGATGACGCTAACATACTCGTATGGAACGTAGGGGAGCGGCGCGTATATAAGATACTAAAGGCTCATCGCAACCGGATCCACGCCTTAAGGTTCTCCCCAGACGGCCGCCTCTTAGCGTCCGGGAGCGATGATAAAACCGTAATGATCTGGGATACGGAGAGACGGATGCCCATAAGGCGCCTCGATGCCCATACGGAGCGGGTGCGCTCGTTGGATCGGGACCCTAACGGTAAGTATCTCGCCACGGCATCAAAGGATAAGAGCGTGATCATCCGGGACGTCTCCTCTCGGGAATCCGTGAAGCGTCTATTGCATGATAGCGACGTGAACGCTGTGTGTCGGAAGCCCGACGGCTCTATGATCGTCACGGGGACGAGAAGTGGGATGGTCCAA
>JAMOTR010000043.1 GCA_027068385.1 Candidatus Heimdallarchaeota archaeon | reverse complement strand
GATGAGGTAGCCTCGATAGAGGGCAAACTCGTCGTAGGAATAGAGATTAAGGATCCCGCCCGGGACGCTTACGCTGGGGACGTAGCGATATCCACGCTCATGCTATTAGCGAAGATCAGGGAGTTCGAACACGCGATCGGCAGACTCGTAAAAGTCGTAGCGATAGACACTCCGGAGAAAAAGAGGCCCGAAGATCCGCTCGTGCAATACGTAACGAAATCGGGCTTAGCGGTACTAGGGCCGTGTGCTGAGCTCGTGTCCAAGAAGGGTCCCGTAATGCGTTACGCTGTACTCGATGTGGGAGAGGAGATTCCGGATAAGCCGGCTAAGCCTCCGGAGAAGGCCCTTAGAAAAGCTTATGAGCTCGCTCAGATGTGTCCCGTAGGGGCGTGTGGTGAAGAATTCGACTATAAGGCGTGCGAAAGCTATAGGAAGAAAACTATCAAGAAGTTCTCAAAAAAGCTCTATCTCAAATGCGTGCTTTGTAGATACCTTAAGGTGTGAAAAACGTTTTTATCGATGGGGGTTAACCAGAGGGTCGTAAAGGTTCTCATCGTCCTCTTAATAGTTGTACCCCTAATTATATCGAGCGTCGTGATACTTTGGGAGAACCCTGCACCTAAACCTGGACCTTCCGGTGAGGATCGGTTCTCAAACTTCTCCCCTTTAACCCCGAATTATCCTATACCGCCTAACGTTACGGCTCAAACGCCCCCGGAGTTACAAGAGCTATTAAACCTCACGATCGCGTACGTTGATAGGGACGACGTGTTCATACGCTTGCGGAGCGGTCAAGTGTTTAAGGATAATAAGCGGCTACCGTATCACACCAAGCCCACGGGATCCCCTAGCAACTATATGCCGTCATACGCGATTCCCGTGTACATAAAACGGAACGCGACCACGTCGGGCCTCATAGGGAAGGCTATGAGGATGCCGAATTATGCCGGATCGTACGTGATCCTATCTAATAGAACCGTAGTGACCGGCACGGATCTCCTCTCCATAGATCCCGTCGGTCAGTTGTACGTCCCCGAAGGGGTAACCGAAGTATACTATACTCTGGGCGTTCTAAACGCCTCGGAGGTTAATCGGAAGGCTATGAGCTTGCCCATAAGCGCCGGAAGGGCTTTCCTAGAAGCGCACCCGCGGATACTAGAGAACACTCCGAAAAACGATTATGCGATAAACGTGGCGAACTCCTTGAAGATAGAGTCCGGAACCATATACGATCAGGTAGGAATAGTATTAGCGTATATGTACTCTCACGTAACTCTCGCGAACGTGAACCTCACTAATCCTCTAGATTCCCTCACTGAGGGCAAGGCGAACATCGAGGACCGGCTTACCACGTTCGTCGCGTTATTACGTCTCACGGGCGTTCCCGCAAACGTCGCGTACGGGTTCATACCGGAAAACGTGACCGTGAACGGCATGTATGTAATCAAGGTAAAGGACATGTTTCCGTTCGTCGAGATATTCGACCTAAACACTCGGATCACGTTCGATCCCTTCGCTACCACGGATCTGCTGCTTAAAATGCTAGGGAAGAAGTATCCAATAAACGTATACCCTGTAGACGTAGAGACGTACGTAGTAGACGTGTCGGGAGGGGACGTGGTATATCCGTTCAACGGAACATATATCATAGCGTTCGACGTGAACTCTACGTCTTATTCTAAGTCGTTTACCGTAACAGCGTACGCTGAGGTTATGGGGGCCCCTCTTAGATTCTGCCCGGTGAACGCTACGCGGTACTCGTTAAATTATAGTAAGAAGATAGATGAGTTTAGCGTACAATCGAACGCTACGGGATTCGCTACGGCTACAGAAGTAGTAACCTACGATAACGCGGTACCTGGAATCAGCCTGTTCACCCTCTCATTCAACGGCCGGACGTTCACAGGAGTGTTCCTCTTCATAAGAGTAGCGACCACGATATCGCCCCTATGCTCTTCGATTTACATATATGTTCCTATGGCGAGAGTGGTTCATGAGGAGATCGGACGAGCTTATTTCTTTACTACAAGAACACTCCCAAAAACTCTTAGACCTTTTTAAGAGGCTATTAGAGGAGGTCAATAGGCTCAAGATGCGGGCTTACACTAAAGGGTTCGACTATGATTATGCCTCCTTCGAAGCTCTTATGGACGAGGCTTTAAGCGAGCTCACTTCCTTTATAGAGGTTGTACAAGAGATCGCGGACGTGCTTATAGACGAGTCTATCCCCGCCCAGATGAGACAACTATTGGAGCAGATGAGCGAGAAACTAGACGGATTATTCCAGATCGCCCGCGACGCTGTGAAGGTATCGGCCGTGGACCGCCAAATGGCTGAGAGCCTGTTCAACGACCTCTATAATAAAATAGAAGAACTATATCAGACGGCCGAAGAGATAGCGAACGCTTCGGGTCTCTTAATGGGTATAGTAGAAAAGCGTGCGGACGAATTTGATGAACTCAAGGAGCGATTTTTAGATAAAAATCGTTCGAACACTTCATCTAAGTCTATGTCGCTTATGCTCTCTCTACGTATGTATACCTCAGGCGTGATTCCCGCCTTCTTCTCCTTCACCTTCTCTATCTGAACGATAATCGGGAACTTCACCATGGGTCCTATGAGTAAAGCCTCTCCCGTCCTCAAGTTCGAAAGGCTCCTCGCTAGCTCGTTCGGCATGCTCTCCGTTAAATCGCGTACGTAGTCCTGATCCTCAGGGAGCGTGATCTTTAGTATTATGTAGTTGTTTACCTGGCTCATCACGTTCGTATCCAACTTCCTCGGCCTCTGAGAGACTATGATCATACCCACTCCGTACTTACGCCCTTCGCGCATAATTCTCTCCGCTATAGGCCTCGAGAATCCACTAGCGTTTACCCCTATGAAGTTATGAGCTTCCTCTAGAACGATTAGCGCGTTAACCCTAGGTCTGTTCTTTAAAGTGTACTCCTTAGCGTACTCGAACGCCTCACGCAGGTAAATGCTTACGAGTACGTCCGCTTTAGAAGTGCCGTATCTCGATAAGTCTATCACATAAGCTATAGAACGCCCCCTAGAGAACGCGTTCTCTATCCAAGCGTCCACCCTCTCGTGAGTCCCGAGCAGGTCGTAGAACTCGGAATAGAAGAAGAGCACCTTCCTTATTAGGTTCATAATACGCTGTATGTCCTGGCTAGGACTCGCGGATAAGGTTAGCGGGGGTATGAGATCCTTCATCGTCTCTTCGATTCTCTCCTTGAGTTCTTCCAAGTCGATAGTGTTGAATATCGTATGGAGATCGTACCTCTCGTTAAACGTTCTTATGACGTCGATATCATTCTTAGCGCTCTTAGCGCTCATCAGAGGCGGAGTGTAACTGCGGAAGCGTGCCTTTCCGTCCTCCTCTTCGATTTCTATGTTTCCGATCTTCGTTATCTTATTCTCCGAACCGTCGGCTTTGATCGGTATAAAATAGCTAGTTACGTTTGTTCCCTTCTCCATCTTCTTATTCTTTAAACCTTCTTCGTATATCTCTAGGAGCCTCTTACTCATAAGCACGAACGAGGTAATGTAGTAGCCGGCTAGTAGCTCCTTCTCCTCATCCTTGATCCCCGGGGCGCTTCTTATGAACCTCCTAAATATGTTTGAGATAGAGTACGAGAAGCGGCTTAAGTATTTATTGAGCGTCTTATCCCTAGATAACGTCGTGATGATGTCGAACTCCATCGCTAAGAGAGTGCCTAGAAGCATAGCTATAAACGCGTGCGCGGAGGGCTTCCTACCCGTCTCTTCTAATATCTCCGACAAGCGCTTAGTAGATTCAAACGCCTCCCTGAAGAACCCCCTCTCTATGTGAGCGTTTTCTGGTATGTCGAACATTATGTACGCCTCCTCCTCCGTGAGTATCCTTGGGTTTAAATAAGGCGTTTTCTTCTCTATGCCCGGTATTCCTATATCGTACTCCCCGTGGAAGTCGAACACGATTATCGGGAGTATCCTGCGCTCATCTTGGAGTATCTGCTTGATTATCCGAGCGACCGTATTAGACTTACCGGCTCCCGTTACAGCGAGTACGGCTAAATGCTTCGTGGCGATCTCCGTGAGGGGAACGGATACCCGAATGTCGATGTTGGGTATCTTACCGAGCTTGATGTATCTTGGATCGTTCGGGTCCCCGAATATCTCCTTAAGGTCTTCGTCCGTTACCCTACGTACGGGTGTCCCTACAGGAGGGGCGAGACTGAGTGGAACGATCTTCCCTCCCTCTATCTCTCCCACAAGGTATACCGAAGAGACGTAATATGCCTCCTCGGGGATATACTCTTTTAGCGTCTGAGGAGTATCTATGGGAGTCAATACGTCCTCGAACCTCGAAGATACGACGAGGCCTAATACCTTATATCTATGATTCTTCTCGTGATGTTTCCTCCCGACGAATTCTAGTATCACGAGCTCACCTACGTTAAGCGCTTCTTCGGGCTTCGTTGCAACAAAGACGCGATTAATAGAAGGGGGCGGATAGACCTTAACGTACATGCTCTAATTTTCTCCATTTTATAAAAGAGTTTAACTTTCTATGCTCAGGTTCTTTAAGAAGATCGTCCTTAGATTATTCATAATGTCGTTCGATACGGAAGCGATCCTATGGGCTATCTCTATCGGATATAACGAGAGGGTGGAAGATCCGGCCGGAACCCGAAGGGACTTAGAGGCGATCACCGAGAGCACTTCCTTTAGGTCCACGTCGTTACGAGAGTATATTTCTAGGCGTAATATCGACCTCCTAGACGGCTTATACAGTACCTCCTTTATCCTTATGTTTCTTTTACCTTCGAAGTACTCGCGTACCCTATTTATTCCGTCGACGTGTCCCGTGAGCTTCATCTCGGGCGGCCCGTAGGGATGTGAGGATACGATCTCCATGTATCCGGGGGACTCTAACATGGGACCAGTTAGCGCGTATCCTATGCGGCTCCTAAGGTCTAAATCCGGCGCCTCGAATACCCCTAAGTTAATGGACGCCCGGTTTATGCGCTTAGAGGCGCCTATAATGAGCGAATCTTTTCTCTCTAAGTATTCGAACGTCTTATCTAAGGCGTTGATATATACACCATAAGCCGCGAACGCGTTGATCATGGGCTCCAACGCGTACCTCTCGCGTAGGATCCGTTCCTCCACGTTCCTCGTTAAGTCGCTCTCCAAGGTTTCCTCGATCTTACTTAAGAACGCGCTCTTGAACGCGCTGAAGGAGGACCCGAGGATAGCGGCTAAAAGCGCGTCCTCGTCTACCTTACCGTGAAAATCGAAGGCCTTCCTGAGCTCTTTATACCCGGCCTTGAGGCCTTCCTGTATAGCCTTATGGAGTAAAGAGCTCCTATCGACGACGTATACGCCTTCGTCTATCTTCTTCGCTAATCCGTAATTATCGGGCTCGATCACTACTTCCTTAACGATCATCAAGAGGCTCCTGGTGAGCGAATCTAGTATTCCCGCTACCCTTCCCGAGATAGCTATGTATATGCTTTTCGGACCTCCGTCTACGAACACGTAATCTACACCGTCCTTAACCGATACGAATGTAGAGAAAGCCTCCAACGCGGACATTAAAGCGTTCACGGCTCCTGGGGTGTGCGGAGTCTCATAATACGGAACGACCGTAGCTATGGATATAAGCGGGCGCTTTTCGGTGAATCCGTAAGAGACGGCAGTGACGGCATACAACTTTAGGTTTCCGAAGATCTCGATGGAGTTCAACGAGCCGTCTATGCCCGCTATCCTCCCGAACGTATCGCTAGGCTTTATCGGAACCCGCTTCTCGGAGATCTTCTCTAATATAACGTCTATGTTATGCGTCGTCGGATAATAAGTGGCGATCTTCTTTACGCTCTCCTTTAGGGATACAAAGAGGTTAGAGCGAGAATACATCGGGCCCATGTAGCGGAGTGTTCGATGATTATTGAAATTTTAATAAAATTTTTCCGAATCGATCGTGGGATCCTTCTCCTTCGGCCTTTTTCTCCTTCACCCTCTTAGAGAACTCAAGGAACTCCCTCTTTACCTTATCGAAGTCGAACGTGACCTTATAGCGAGTAATGTGTACGCTTATGCTCTTAGGGGACTCTTCTTCTAGGGGTTTCATGATTATCACGTTATCCTCACCGAAGGCCCCTAGAACGTCCTTATCGTTTATCTTCGAGTCGTACTCTACGTATATTCCGTTCATTCTTATTATGTAAGGTATC
>JAMOTR010000042.1 GCA_027068385.1 Candidatus Heimdallarchaeota archaeon | reverse complement strand
GTATTCCTTCATACGGTATTCTTTCTCGTATTCCTTCCAAGCGTCGCGCTCTTCCTCCTCACCCTCGACTCCGAACTAATCCCGAGAATCGTTTCCTTCGCTTACTTTATCGCCACGTATTATTCATATTATGTAGTAAGCGTCCTCCCGGTCGAACACAAGGGCGCCTTATTCCTATCCGCCCTATCCCTCGGGCTCTTGTCCACGTTTTACTTCGTTACTTATCCAAGAAGGGCGGAGATCGAGATGCTCGGATTCGTAGGCTTCAAGCCTAAGGCGCCTCATCAAGCGTTTAGATACTTACGGTCTCGGGAAGGACTAACGCTCGTCCTCTTATCCCGGCTCTTCGGCATACTTTCATCCCCTCGGCTTTACCTCGTAGGCCTCCTCATCTTCTTCCTCTTAAAGAGGCACTTCCTCAGTCCGATAGACGTCGTAAGGACCGTATCCTACGCGCGGGTGAACGCGGAAAAGAGGGTACGCTTGAGGCCCGCGATCGTGTTCCCTGCTGAGCCTAGGTGTTATCTTATAGGAACACGGTCGAACTTGGGCTTCATCACGTTCATCGTCTTCTCGGCCGCGACGTTCTCACTAATAAAAACGTACGAGGCGTTCGTTATACTATTATATGGATCGGTATTGAGCGGACTTTCCCTAGTCTCCGCCTACGCCTTACTTTACGGTTTCCTTCGCTTCGACGTATATCTTGTATCGATGAACGTATCGGGATATGAGAGGATAGTAATCGTCGGGCCTCGAGGCATCATTTTCTCGATAAGCTTCATGAGTTCTCCCTTGATTCTCTTATCGTATAGGATCTCGTCGAGTATTTCTTCGATCTCTTTAAGGATCTCTTCTTTCGCTCTTTCGGCAGAATCGTACACGGAGAGCATGTTTCCTATCTTTATTAGAAGGACGCTCGTTAGACTTCTTAGATCGTTATTTAGACGAGTAAGAAGCCCCCTTAGGTCGTCTTCCCTCTTAGGCGGTCTTGACTCTTTGGGTCTTTCTATTACGTACCTCATAGGTAACGAAATTTCGAACGCCCCGTAACGGGCGACGATGACGATCTTATCATCGTAGACGTACCCATAGTAGATACTACCCGGTACTACCCCTATGCTTCCCCTGTCTATCATGTCCGTGCCTTCGAATACTCTAGTATACCCCGTATCGGAGTTAATCGCGATCGCGTAGTTCTTAAAGCTTATGATGTAATTAGCGCCCACGTATTCCCTCTTTATGTTTCCGTTCTTCCGATTTATGATCGAGAGTTTTCCTTCTTTTCTGTCAAGAACGTATACGTAATCTCCCGCTAGGGCTATATTTATGTTTTTTATGTCTGAGGCTTTATCGATATCGAGGCGCCTTAGGGTCTTGCACTCGTTTACGTCATATATTAATATTACATCTCTATCGTATGAGTTCGAATAGATCGCTATTATTCCGTCTTGATAAGATACACGATGCGCTTTTGAGACGCCCTCGATAGGTATATCGATAAGCTCGTCTCCCCTTATATTTAGTATTTTCGGAGACATTCTCGAGCCCAGATACGCTTCCTTGTCGCCTATGATCCGAGCGTCACCCAACTTCCGAGGAAGCCTTTCTTTCTTTGTGTGTTCTAGCAGTTCCCTCGTATGTATATCCTGTAGCACATATAATTCGTCCGATCCTATAGCGTAGAAATAAAGCTTATTACCGTGCTTTTGTATCTGAGCGTACCTTATGTTATTTACGTTCTCGATATCCCCGTAATACACATCATCCTTAGTTATTACGACGAACGAGCCATAGGTGTTTAAGATGAACGTTACTTCCGGGTCGTATAAGTGGAAAAACCCGTACTTGTTCTTGATAGGTATGTATTCTTTAATCTTCTCTATCCTATAGAGAGGTTTTGCCCTCATCGGAAGAATTTAAACGCGCCTTCTAAACTGTTCTATCCTATCATCTAAGTGAACGTTTTAATGCTCGTACGCTAGAGGGAGCCTTCGAAAGCGAATCGAAGCTCATTTACGTCTCGCAGGAATAAGAACGCTATGTTCCTACGCGAGTTCGAAGGCAAGGAACTCTTTAAGGAATACGGCATACCCGTACCGCGCGGGATCCTCGTTCGTTCTCTCGAAGAGGCTAAGCAGGCGGCTAAAGAATTAGGCTATCCCGTAGCCGTGAAGGCCCAGGTAACTACGGGAGGACGCGGAAAGGCCGGATTAGTTAAGCTCGCCCGCGACGAGAAGGAGCTAGAAGAGGCCGTGAAGAGTATCCTCGGAAGGCGCATCGGGGACGAAGTCGTAGAATTACTACTCATAGAGGAAGGCGTGAACATCGATAAGGAACTCTATCTAAGCTTCACCGTAAACGGATTCGACCGTAAGGTGCTCCTCATGGCCTCTCCTATGGGAGGTATGGATATAGAGGAAGTCGCTAAGAGTCACCCGGGGATGATCGTGAGGATAGAGATCGATCCCGAATTCGGATTCTCCCCCTTCATGGCCCGTCGGGCTCGGAGCAAGCGGTTCTCCGGGGATATACTAAAGAAGCTCATAGACGTCACTATAAAGCTTCGGAGGATCGTCGACGATTATAAGCTGGACCTAGCTGAAATCAATCCGCTCGTGATCACGAAGGAGGGCGACGTGCTCGCTTTAGATTCTAAGATCCTCGTGGACGATTCTCAGATACGCGTCGGACGTATAAAGAGGCGGAAGATAGAGGAGACTCCTTATAGCTTCGTGATCATAAACCCGGACGGTAACGTGGGTATCATCGGGAACGGAGCCGGACTCGTGATGGCCACGTGTGATCTCGTGAAGCTCATGGGTGGAGAACCGGCGAACTTCCTAGACGTGGGCGGAGGGGCTTCTGCGGATGTGGTAAAGGCGGCTTTAGAGAGAATAGTGAAGGACCTTCCGAACGTTAAGGTGATCCTCATCAACATCTTCGGAGGTATCACGCGCGGGGACGAGGTGGCTAAGGGAATAGTTCAAGCGATGGAGGAGCTAAAGCTCGATAAGCCGCTAGTGGTGAGGCTCGTGGGAACGAACGAGGAGCTCGGCCGTAAGATCCTAGAGGAGCACGGAATACACGCTTATAAGCACATGGAGGACGCGATAAAGAAGGCGATAGAGATCGCGAACTCCTCCTAAAAATCGCCTTTTTTGTTTTATCGTAATGAACGTGCTCCCCAGGGACACCTCAAAGCCTTGAGCCGTTAGGGCCTTAGATATCTCCTTAAAGCGCTTCTCCAGCTCTTCCTTCAAGCTTTCGGCAGAGGCATTATTATCGAGCTTGCCCCTAGAGGCGAGCTCCTTTAAGAGCTTAGAGTAACTAACTTTGGCCCTTTCCTGCTTATTTTTTATTATTTTCTTCGTCCCATACTCCTTTAGTATCTCTATGATCTCCTTAACGTTCAAACTCGACGCTTTCCTCTTCCTCCTCGCGGTCCCTTTAGACCTCTTGCCCTTAACGACCCTTACCGTTTCGCCCCCCTCGATTTCGCTAATTACGTTCTTCAAGAGAGTATCGAGTACTTCCCTCTCGGTGAGTATCGCGTTCATATAAGAGGCGAACGATTCATCACCGCCTGCCGCGGCCGTATACGATATCTTCCTAGGGAGCTGTAAGACGGCTATTCTCCTCGATCCTATCTTCTCTATTAAGCTCGGGTCGTACCTCTCTTGGAACATGATGTATAGCAGGCCGTCGCACGACCCCGTGTGCCTCTTATACTGATCGCGCGGTACCCTCACCTTCGATACGCTCGTCTTTACCTCCACGCCTATCGTTAACGTCCTTCCGTCTGAGAGGTTCACGAAGAGCGTGACGTCCGGACCCTGCTTCTCGTCATTTACCACGTCTATCGTGTACCGATACCTCTTACCGTTAACGTAGATCTCCTTTTCGATCCTGTTCTCGAACGAGGACTTGAAGAACCTCCTAATGATGCTTTCTAAATCCTTGTAGATCGATTCGTCGTTGAAGTCCATGTTCGGGGTCGCGGAAAGCGTGGAGATGTTCATGGCCCTAGGAGTAATAATCTCGAACCGCTCGCGCTCCGTCATGATCTCTTTCTTTAACCGGTCGAAGGAGTAGCCGTATGATAGCTCTAGGATCTTCGTGTTTCTATCAAGGAGGAACTCGTTGATCTCCCTACGGATCGCGCTCGCCTGGAAGTCCACCCTTATTATATTCTTATAATGAATAGCGCCCCCCGATATCCTCACGAAGTCGTCCAAGACTCCTCTCTCCTTCGTCACCAAGAATATAGGTAGACCCCTTTCGAACGCCTCCCTTATTACGTGACCGAAGAGGAGATACGTGTTCTTTCCCTTTATGTCTATCAGGGCCCTTTCTACCTCATCTATGAAGTATCCGTCGTACCTCAATATGTTACCGCCCCCTTGCCGCTCGTTGATCAATTCGGAGGCGTTATTTAGGAAGTAGTTCTCGATCGCCCCCGCCTCCTCGAGCATTAAGGCTGATCCTACGAGCGCCGCGGTCTTTCCGGAGCCGTATCTGCCTTCGAGCGAGACTACGTATTTCTTACCCTTAGCGATCTCGCTTATCTTCCTCTCTAATATTTCCGGCACGTAGATCGGCCTGATGTTCCTTTCCATTAGCGTCTCATAGAGTTGTGCGATCTCGCGTATCGAGAAGCTTTTAAGGGCTAAGTCTATGAGCGAATCATACATTATGAGAAATAAAATAAAAGATACTAAACCTTCTCAGGAACCTAAAAGGAGTCTCTCCACGCACTCCTTTAACGCTTCTAGAACGATCTTCTCTTCCTCACTCTTCATCCTACCGCGGGCCTCGGAGATCCGCTCCTCCAACCGCATCTTTAACGTCCCACGAGCCGACTCAGAGCCGCTTAAGAGCCTCTGAAGATCGTCGCTAATCGCCTTAACGTTCTTATAGAACCTGATAAAGGATTCGGATAACTCGTTTAGCTCCCTCGAGAAACCCTCGTTGAGCCCCTCTATCTTACGAGCTTGCTCCGATATAAAGCCGAATATCCCCTTCTTCGCGTCTATGTACACGTACTCCCCCACAGAATACACGTTGTATATAGTTCCGAAGC
The DNA here is from genome assembly GCA_027068385.1 of Candidatus Heimdallarchaeota archaeon. GTDB lineage: Archaea > Asgardarchaeota > Njordarchaeia > Njordarchaeales > JAMOTR01 > JAMOTR01. The sequence continues at coordinate 1,163 of JAMOTR010000042.1, read as the reverse complement.
GCCCCTCGTAACCTTCCACGGTCTCTATTTTCTTCCTTTCCACGTCGATCGTGTGTATGGTCCCCTTCTTCGTTATAGCGTACACGCTCGTGGGGGTGGAGACTATGGCGTCTATGTCCGAGGCTTTGGGATCCTTCACCTTCGACCGCCTCTTAGATTTCGCCCACATCTTCATTACGTATATCGTATCGGAGTCGAGTACGTACAGGTAAGGGTACTTGATCGCTATATCCTTCGTGGATTGTACGTTCTCTATCGGGGACTTTATGCTGAACTCATACTCGAGCTGTCCGTCGCTTATCGAATACACGTACACCCTCTCACTCGTGAGGAGGCTAAGATAGTAGTCGTTCACGTCTATGCGTAAGATGTTCCCCTCGACGTCCACGGATATCTCTCTAGGCCCGTTTGAATCGAACGCGATGACCTTATCGCGTGCCGCTACGTAGAATGTTTCCTTATAATACGAGTAATCGTTCATCGTTCCCGGTATGCGCTCCGTCTTCGTCGTCTTCAATTCGGGGTCCTTTGAGTAATATAAGCCGCTGTTTCCGTCACCCACAACATAATACCTGCTCCTAGAGGTGATCGGGACGATAAACGTAAACCTTATTTGGGTAAGCTCCGGCTCTATCCTCCCCTGCTTCTTTATCTTTTTCTTCCCGTCGAAGAGCTTGAACTCGCCCTTAGTGTTTATAACGTATATTTCCTTTATCAAATCCCTGCTCTTCAACACGAAAGAAGTATATTTTCTAGCTTCCGGGCTCGTGATCTCCGGATTTACGATAAATTCTACGGGCATTTTACCAGGAGATACTAAGGAATAAAACGGTTAAATAGGGCGCCCTCCCCGTACGAGGGACGATTAACGTTTTCCTTCTTATGCTCTTATGAAATAGATGTATGACGCCACCCGTGCTGAAGATAAAAGCGGGAAGCAGTATCACGTTCAATTAAAGCCCGGTGATATACCGCGTTACGTCCTTTTGCCCGGTGATCCCGGCCGCGTTCCGAAGATAGCCTCGCTCCGGGACGAAGCTAGGGAAATAGCGAGAAACAGGGAATACGTCACGCGGGTCGGTAAATACAAAGGCGTTCCTATAGCATCTACGAGCACGGGCGTGGGACCGTCTAACGTGGAAATCGTTCTCGTAGAACTCTCC
>JAMOTR010000041.1 GCA_027068385.1 Candidatus Heimdallarchaeota archaeon | reverse complement strand
TCGTAGAATACGGAGACGCGGAGAAGATTCTGCTCAATCCGATGCATCCATATACTCGGGCCTTGCTATACGCGAACCCCGTGCCCGATCCCGAGCTACGCGATCGTGAGAGGATAGTGCTACGCGGAGAGGTTCCTTCGGCGATTAACCCTCCGCCCGCTTGCCGCTTCCACCCGAGGTGCCGGTTGATGGACGAGAACCCGTTCGGATACAAGCTCACCGACGAGGAGTTCAAGAAGTGCGCTACCGAGGAGCCGCAGCTCGTAGAGGTAGAAGAAAACCACCGGGTCGCGTGTCACTATCCGCAGAAGCTATACGGAAAGTTCAAGCTCTTCGAGAAGTACGTTAAGCGTTCGTGATTTTTTCACGTACCCTTACGGCTACACCGCGTGAGAACTCCTTCATACTCCTACCGGAGATCCTAGCTTTTCCTACCCCTAGTATCTCTTCTCCATATACTATCACGACTTCGTCCCCCGGCCTTATGAGCTCGTCCGCGTCCTCGACGTGGGCCGAGAATAGATCGGTAATTAAATACTTAGGGTCCTTTACGTATACCCTCCGCCTCTCCGTAGCCTCGAACAGCCTCCTACCCGCGGGTAAATATAAAGTGATGTGGGTGGTCTTAGCGTTTATACCCGCGTAGCGCTTTCCTTCGTATAGTATGAACCTAGGCTTACCCGTTTTAGCCACTATTACTTCCGCGTCTTCGGGTATTATATCGACTCCAAACTGATAGCGAGATATTCTCTTGAGTACGCGTATCCGAATGTTCATGGTAACAATTACGTTCGACTCTAAGAGATTAAAGGGGTTGTTGAAGTACGTGGAAGAACCGGAGAGAGCTATAGAGGAGTATCCCGAACTTGGAATATTAAAGGAGGTGGCGCGCTTACTCAGGCTAGGCCGCGTCGTCACTTATCCCACGGATACCGTATACGGACTAGGAACGCGGATATACTCGCGCGAGGGGGTAGAGAGGATATACGAAATGAAACGCAGGCCTAAGGATAAGCCGGTTCTTATAGCCGTTCATAGTAGACGGGAAATAGATAAGTACGGACACGTAAACGAGGAGGCCCGGAAGTTCATACTAGAACGCCTCCCAGGGCCTTATTCCGTCGTGCTAAAGGCTAGACATACTATACCACCGCGGATCTCGAAGGGTTCTATAGGCATACGCGTACCCGCGTGCATCGTATCGTCGATCTTATCTTTCTATGCCGGGCCTATCGTAAGCACTTCCGCGAACTTATCCGGAGAGAGGGCTCCGAAAAGCGTAAGAGAGGCGTTGAAGGGAGACATCGTAATAGACGTAGGGGAGCTTCCGGGAAAACCATCGACGGTATACGACTTCACGGGAGGAAAACCTAAAGTTCTACGTCCTCGATGAGTTAAAAACTGGGGTGATCGAGAATGGAGGACGAAGCTAAAGCCGTTCGTGAGCTTCCCATTAAAGAGTCTATAAAGCTTATATTATCCGCCCTTTACGAGGCGGCTAAGGAATTGGGACTAGCCGAGAGGTTCGAGGATCTTAGGATCACTCAGGTATATCCTGAGGGGCCGGCTATAGTATTGTATACAAAGAGGCGTGAGCTCGTGGGGAACGACGATGTGGCTAAACGCGCGGCTAAGAGGGTAAAGAAAAGGATGGAAATACGCGCGGACGAGGAAATAAGGGAGGATCCCGAGGAGGCCGTGGAGATCATACTACGTCTCATCCCTCCCGAAGCCGGAGTATCGGAGCATACGATAATCTTCGATAAGGAAAGGGACCTCGTGTACATATTCGCTGAGGAGCCCGGAGCCGTTATAGGGCCGGGAGGGGAGATACGCAAGAGGATCATAAAGAAGACGGGGCGGATCCCGAAGGTTATAAAGAAGCCGGATATCGTACCCGAAAAGATCTTGTTCTTGTATCGCATAATCACTCAAAGCATAGGTACGGGTAAGGATGACCTTATTTCTATAGGGTTTCGCATACATAGGCCTAGGATATACAAGGATAGAAACGTGAGGATCGTCTTCTTAGGAGGGGCGAATGAAGTGGGTAGGTCGAGCATGTTAATACAAACGCCGAACTCTAACGTGCTCGTAGACTTCGGGCTCGGGTTAGCACAGGGACGCATGTTCCCTAGGATAGACTTAGCGGGAATCGCGCCCGAGGAGCTTGATGCCGTGGTGTTAACGCACGCGCACATGGATCATTCGGGTCTCATACCATTACTATACAAGTTCGGCTATAGGGGGCCCGTGTATATGACCTCGGCTACCCGCGATCTAGCGCTATTGTTACGGACCGATTACATAGAGCTAGCGAGGCGTTTAGGAACTATCCCTCCTTATTCTTCAGAGGACATCCTAAAGACGATACAGCACACGATCGTGATCGATTATAACATGAGGCGTGAGGATATGAGAAGCGACGTTACGGATATAGCGCCCGACGTTAGGCTCACGTTCTACAACGCGGGACACATCCTAGGATCCGCGATAGTGCATCTTCACATAGGGGACGGCATGCATAACATAGTAATTGCCCAAGACTTCCGTTATGCGGACTCCGTATTACTCGAGAAGGCCGCCGCGATATTCCCGCGCGTGGAGACTCTAATCATGGAGACTACATACGGCGGAGGTAAGGAGGATGATCCCCGCAGGGGTCGCGACATAGCGAGGTTCATTAAGGAGATTAAAGAGACGCTCGAAAACGGTGGACGCGTCCTTATACCTGCGTTATCTGTGGGCCGCGCCCAGGAAGTTCTTCTACATATTTATTACGGAATCAAGCGTAAGCGCATTCCGGACGTTCCCGTGTTCATCGACGGAATGGCGATTGAGGCTACGGCTATACATACCGCTCATACTGAGTTCCTCTCTAAGGGAATAAGGAGGCTCATGAGGCGCGAGAACCCGTTCACGCGTGAGAACATTATTTACGTATCCAACCGCTCGGAAGCGTTGGAGTTCGATAAACCCTCGATCATCATAGCCTCTAACGGAATGCTCAACGGTGGTCCGTCCGTAGAATACTTCGTAAGGCTCGCTAAGGATCCTAAGAATAAAATTATATTCGTGTCTTATCAGGCGCCCGGAACGTTAGGCGCGTACGTTTCTTCGCTAGCGTCGAAACCTCCGGAACATAGGATCGTAAATTATATGGACGAGGAGATTAAAGTCGAGGCGAAGATAGTTCCGCCTATACGCGGCCTCACTAGTCACTCCACTTTCTCTGAACTCCTTAAATACGTCGAGGACGTGCATAAGTTCAATAAGGGGTTAAGAGAGGTAGTACTCGTTCACGGTGACCCGAAGAAGATACGCTATATGGCGCGCGAGATAAGATCTAGGTTCGGTCTAGAAGTGATAACCCCGAACGTCGGAAGTATCCATAAGGCCGTTCGAAGTTTTTGGTAGCCCGGCGGGGATTCGAACCCCGGACCTCCCGGTCCAGAGCCGGGCGCTCTTACCTGGCTGAGCTACCGGGCTTCCGTACTATTATGCTCAAAGGGTATTAAAAAAGTTTTATCCTCACCCTTTCCTTGAGTGGTACGCGTCGAGTATAAACGCTACTACTAAGAACGCTAAACCGACTATTAGAGCCCGTCCTCCTTCGCCTATGGTGACCGTGTACATCATAAACTTTCCGGCGTTTTCTACAGAGTACCCGGTCGCGTACTTAAGTAAGAAGAGGTAGTCGTACTCCCTAGAGAAGAGTCCTATTATCGCTCCTAAGTAGAAGGTAAGTCCTAGAGATACTAGAGCTAGATAAGCGGTGGGCCTATCTCCGTATATTTTAGGACCTATGATCCTAGCTAATAGAATTATTAGAGCGATGATCAAAGAAGTAGCTCCCGCGGGGCTCCGTGAGAAGGCGGAGAACGATTCCGTAACGAACTTTAGCGTAGTCTCCTGCGGATTCACCGGGGAATATTGATACTGTATATAAGCCCGCGGTTTAAATAGGCTATAAATTCCTAAGAGGAAGGCGGTTACGGTTGGTGCTAATCTCCGCTCCACGTCCATATCGTTATCCTCTAAGCATCGGAGTAAAAAAGGATCTCGATCGAATAGATCGTAAGCTTCGTCAGCGCACCGTCCTATGAGCTCCTCTTTCCCTAAGTATACCGCTGTTTTTCCTCTTTCTATGCATTCGTCCACGTTTATCGTGGATGGTCTCTTATCGTACTTAACGTAACACACGATATCGTCTATCGACGTATACAGCGAGGGTTCCTCCTGTGGGTATAACGTGACCGATATAGAGGACTCTTCGTCCATATATTTACCTAAGAATAACCTCCTCGCCTCCCCTCCTCTAGACCTCCGCTTTATCTTCGATATGGGCTCCCCGAGATACCGGCCCGTCTTCATGAAGCGCCTCGTGTTAATGAGGAATCCGAAGAAGAAGTTCGAGTCGGCCTCCTTATCTTCGGACACGTTGTTCGATATTATATCCTCTATGAGGTTATAGTTAAACGCCTCCAAGTATAGATACTCCGCTCCCGTCATTCTCGGTGAGACGCGTATTAGGCGGCCGTCCTTTATGAAGGCTGGTATGATCGTCTGATCGTTTAGTTGGTCGAGGAACGTATCGTATAACTTGGGATCGTTAGCATAACCTATAACCCCGTATAATATGCCGGGCTCGAAGAACGTGGAGGGCCTTATGAATTCGTCCTTAAACCCTAAAGGTACGTACTCCTGGCTCGATCCTATCGGAGACTCGGTGAGGATGAGACTAGTAAAGAATCTGTACGCGGCGTACGTCCGACGGTCGAAGAGGACCATGGAGGACTGAGCCATGAGGGGATTGAGGCTCTTAGAAATTCCGACCGAGAGGGTAACCCGCTTGTATTTCGTCCTAGTATGGGCTAAATAAGGTATCTTAATACCCTCTACGTCCGGGAAGTCGTGTATCGAGAATATTGGATTACCGAATTCCACGACGAAGTCTATGTAGGGCTCTATCCTATTGGGTATCTCAAAATCGTACGTAGCTATATCCTCGATGTACCCTAAGAGATTATAGAACTCCTCCTCAACGCTCTTTATCCGGGCCGAGGAACGAAGAACGTCGTAACACTTGGACATCACGGCTTTAGATACCTCATTAAGCGTCTTAGCGGGCCTCTTAACAGCGGAGACTACCCTATTATAAGACCCTAATAGGGGCTCGTTATATAAGAAGACGCGGACGTCGAAGCCTAGTCCTCTTAAGAGGGAAGCTAGTATAAGGGACGAACTCGGGCTTACGTTTATATTATAAATAAGATGATCTAACCTCAACAACGCATCTAATACATCTTTTCCTTCTAGCGTATTATCAACGATCATCTTCGCCCCTAATATCGCGGACGCTACTAAGCGCGGGTGCGGGAACGAGAAGTTATGTATCATCGATCCTACATCCTTTAGATCTATTCCTATAATTATGGAGGAGTGACCGCTTATAGACTCGTGACTAAACGCCACAACGGCGGGAGAGAACAATACCGACGCTACGGGCGTTACCCTCTTATGATAGTACACTAAAGAGAGCCCCATAGGTCCTCTCTCTTTTTATAACTTAGAACCTAACTCCCTAGGCCTTAATACGCTCTAAAACCAATTTTTAATGAAGGTGCTCATAAATCAGACGCGCTTGGTGCCGGTATACGTAGATATAGTGAAGACTCGCGCTCCGAGACAAGCGGTTACGGACTTATCGATAATCATAAGAGGAATACACGGTGAGCTCTCGAGGAGCAGAAGGAAGGTAACGATACGCGTCCGGCATAGGGATAAGCGGAGAAATTATACGCTCACCGTCTCCTCGATATTCTCGGAACTAGAATCGAAGAAAGTCGGGGGCGTAATAAAGATCTCTAAGAGACTTAGGTCGAGGTATACGTTGTTCGAGTATAACGTAGATAGGGTACATAAGCGCGGCTTCTTATACGTGGTTCTCGATAAGGAGAGCCTCTTCCTCACCGCGGATCAGATAATACTTCGGCTAGAACAACCCGTGATTAAGCTAAGCGACGTTCTTGAGGGGTATCAAGCGGTAGGTTTAATAGTCGAGCAACAGATACGTCACATACCCTCAAAAAATCTCATAGAATCGATAAATAAAGAGGTGTTCGTTATGAACCTCGATATACCCACGATCGCTTATCTTCCCTTCCGGTACACGATCTGAGTCGGGTTTACGTACTGTATGAATGGATAAAGCTTGAACTTGCGTTCGGGGTAAGGGAGCTTTTTTGGGAGAACTCCGAGCGTAACCGTCTCAGATTCGAACCCGATATAAGCTAAGAGGGACTCTTCGGGCCCTATAGCGGCTATAGGTATCAACGTTTCAGACGGCTTATCGCCCACGAACACCCGATCTATCTCATCGATGTCCACGCTCGCGGTTACTAGGTTCGTATGAACGGGTTCCACATACGCCTCACGGCCGAGCTTTATGAGCTCCTCCCGAGACCGATCGG
>JAMOTR010000040.1 GCA_027068385.1 Candidatus Heimdallarchaeota archaeon | reverse complement strand
AGCGTGCCGAAGAATCCTAGTATCACATATAGGAACACCTGAAATATCTCTCCCATCCTATACACGCGCGCTAGTACCTCATCGGCCTGTAGAACCTCGGTAGGAATGTTACCCTCCTCGCGCCTACTCATACCCCTCACCTCCTCCTTTTAGTATTTACGGACGCTACGGCGCCGCCTTTCCGCATGAGTATCTTGTCCGCGTTCCTCATCCTCCGGTGTATGTGTCCTAGCTGGAGCGTCTTTATAGCCTTATACATCTCGTTCGGATAGGGCATGTTCACGAAGCGCCTTATAATGTACCTGGGCCGCTCCTCGAAGATTTCTATGATATCCTTAACGGAGAGCTCCTTAGCCTTCCTGCTCTTCCTCTTCGCGCACTCGATGATCGCCTTAGCGTTCTTTATCTTCTCCTCGTCCGTTTCTCCAAGGCTCTTTATGCCGAGATCCTTCATGCAATCTACGGCCGTGCTTATCGTTTCGTCTATAAGGCCGGGGTTCTCAGCCCTTATCGCGTCCTTAGCGGGCATACGAATCTTTATGTTACCCACGGGCACACTCGAGAACCGAGAGAACATACGTTGTATCATACTCTGCTCGAGGTCTACTTGGCTCTTGCCTATTAACCGACGGCGGATGTTCCCGGATAGCCTATCGTCGTACGTTAAATCGTACCGTATTCCGGACTTAAGTCCGATCACCACGCGATACTTCTCCCTATAATAGGCCTTCACAGCGTTATCGATCACGTCCTTGAAGAGTACGCCCAGGGAAAGTACGAACAAAGACCGAAGAGGTAGCGGGGCGCCCCGAGGATTGAGCCTCTCGATGATATTAGAGAAGACGGAGTTCGGATAAACGTAGCTCAGCCGCGGCACGATCACTCCTAGTATGAACCCTAAGAATATCGGAAGGTACTCTATGAACACGGCCCGTAGGGAAGTAATGTGCCTCACCTGATACGCTCCGTATAATATCGCGTCGTTCCTAGTCACGCTCCTAGCCTCCACGTAGTGCTTCTCGGTAAGCATGTTGAGCACGTTGTAGATCCTATAGCGGCCCTTGTTCGTCTCCGCGAGTATGCCCCGACGGGTAAATAGCTCAACGACGCCGTCCACGAGTATCTTCTTAAGGTCGTCTAACTTGTCGGGAAGCTCCTTAACGGGCTTCTTGAGTAAACCGTATATGGTCTTAATGCACTTTACGAGCTCGTCCTTATCGTTTAGTAGCTCCTGCGTCTCTACGTGAGATTCTAGCACGTTTAGGAGCTTGCTCTTAGTAAATTCCTCGGTCGATGCCGCGAACTCACTAACGAGGGCTACGAATATTTTTTGTACGCACTTGGGGACGCGGAACTTCTTGTAGCCGATGATAAACCCTAAGACGAAGAGTATCGCTAAGATCGATCCGAAGAGCTCGATGTTCATGTCTATTTATTCATACCGTTTATTCTTCGTTATTATTCGGGGAAACGACAAAAATTCGGGACCTTCTTATGATTTCCCTTATCTCTTCCTCGCTTATGAGGCCGCGAGAGTGTAACTCGTATAAGTAAGATAGCGCCCTTAAGCCCAGGGACTTTATGTCGTTAACGTCCAGAACGCCATCTTCGACCAAGTCCCCGACTATAGACGGACTCAACGAGCCGCTCCTGATTAGCTCCAGCAG
>JAMOTR010000039.1 GCA_027068385.1 Candidatus Heimdallarchaeota archaeon | reverse complement strand
TATGATTTTATTTAATGCCCCTACGGCCATTGCGATGAGGAGATACGTGGAAGCTTTTTCTAGCGATATCATACCGGCGCACACGAGGGCTACTATGGAGAACGTCACCGCGGTGACGCTCACGAGACTCGATAGTATTACGGCTATGAGGTAGTACTGAGCCGCGTATTTCTCTATGATAGCCGCGAAGAACGAGATCGCAAGGAACGTGGCCGTGAACTTCAAAGCCGACGTATAAGATATGGGCGAGGGTAACTTCTCTAGGCTTACGGAAGCCTTTCCCGATAACAGAGCCGCAATTATTATGAGGAGGGTGAGGACGATGAGAACCTTATTTATAATGTAGTACACGAGAGACCTCTCTAGTATCGCGACGATTATAACCACTTTAATGTACAACGCGATTAGCGACGCTAGCGCTGTGGCGAGAGCGATGCGACCCCCTTTTAGTTCCATATAAGCGGTATACGTAGTAGCCTCAGAGCTCACGAATCCGCCTAATAGCCCGAAGGGTATTACCCCTTTTGGGCCTAAGATCTTTAGCATCACGTAGTTTATGAACGAGATCGTCATCAGGAGCCGAGCTATGAAGTAAGCGGTCTTGAGGTTTAGGGAGTTCGTGATCGGATCCGTTACGTTTGGTATTAGCGGGTATATTAGAGTCACGAGGGTGGCTAACTCGACGGCCGAGAGAAGCTCTTCCTTAGATATACGCATCGCTAAGTGACGGAGTTCGTATTTCGTCGTGAGCACGAGCGTGGTGATTAAAGAGCCCGCTATAGCCTCCGTGAGGTATCCTAGACCGGATAGAGCGCCTAAAGTGAACGTCACGATCATCGCCACCGACGTGGTGATTCCGATCTCCACGATTCCGAACATCCTATAGTAAGCGTATATCGCTAGTACCATTCCGAACGCTATGGAGGCGGAGATAGCTAGGGTGGACTCCCCAGGAAGGAACGCTATAGCGCCTAAAAGACCTATGAGCGAAAAAGTCCTTAGACCCGCTTGCTTACCCGTCCCCCTTTCTATTTCTTTTTGTCTTTCGAGGCCTATGATGAAGCCAGAAATGAACCCTATTAGTATGCGCATCGCGTGCTCTTGATTTAATAAGAGCTCCATGAGACGATCTCGTTGAGCACGCGTGTTATTTCTTCTATGAGCATAGTCGGTTTTAACCCCTCATCCGGAAGCCTCTCGGAGGCGTAAGCGTTTAAGAATGCACCCGCGGCAGCCGCTCTAAACGGCATGGCGCCCCTAGCTAAGAACCCGGCTATGATCCCGGTAAGCACGTCTCCCGTACCACCTACCGTCATGCTAGGCTTACCCCGTGGGTTCTTGAGCATGTTCTTACCGTCCGTGATGTAATCTACGTGCCCTTTAAGTACCACTACCGCGTCGTACTCTATAGCGGCCATCGAAGCGCCCTCAGGGGTAGGTTCGAAACCTAAGCGCCTTATCTCTCCCGCGTGAGGAGTGAGGATCTTCGGACCTTTTAGCTTTTTCACGAACTCCTTTCTTAAAGCGGTCGCGTCGACAACTTTAGGCACTTCGGGAACGTTCTCGTTAAGTATCTTTAGAGTATCCTCTAGCGCATCTTCATCCATTCCCGGCCCTACTACGATCGCGTTTGACTTCTTGAGCAGGTCTATTCCGTCGCTTAACCTCTCCGCGATGATTTCCGGATATTTACGGAACTCCTTAGGATCGCCCGTAGGAGTGAGTATGAAGCTTAAGTCCGCGAGTATGGAAGCGGCTTGAGAAGATAATATAGCGGCTCCGACGTATCTCCTACCTCCGGCTACTACGGACACGACCCCATGTTTTCCTTTATGTCCCAAAGGGTCGCGCCTCTTATAAGCTAAGAGCACGTCCCCCGGCCCGGTGAGTTTAGAGAAAGGCTTGAGACCTATGTCGACGATCGAGAGATCACCCGATACTTTACCCTTAGCGTCGTGGAACGTTACCGTAAGATCGGCTTCGAACGATATCCTATCATCTCCGGAGGGTACGTCTATAGCGACTTTATAAGCCTTAGAGGCGTTCATCGCTCTAATTAAGCTCACGTAGGGCTCGCCCAGCTTTCCTTTGAGACCTATCCCGAAGAGTCCGTCGAGTAGAACGTCCCTGTTCGATAGACGTTTGATCCTCCTAATAGCTTTCTCGCCATAACGATCGAAGAATACGGGTATTCCTAGCTTCTCCGCTATCCTTATCTGCTTCTTTAATAGCTCGCTGAGGTTTTTCCTAGATCCTATAATATACGCTTCTACCGAGTCTACGAACGGCATCATATACCTTAGAGCTACGATACCGTCTCCCGCGTTATTACCCGTGCCGCCTATGAGGACCACCGAGGATATACCTTCCCTTCTGTTTAGGACCTCGTAAGCTAAACCCTTACCGGCTAACTCCATCATCGTCTCCTCAGAGAGTCCGTAGAAGGAAGCGTTCTTCTCCAACCTTCTCATCTCCTCGACCGTAATCATAAAGTATGGAAAGTGGGCATTGTCGAATATTCACATGGACGTCACGGTGTATCTACCTACCATCTTAGCTATCTCAGCCGTGTTTCTTATAGCTCCTAGGGATAAGCTAGGGTCGTTCGAGACCATATATTATATGATATGCATACCTCTAGGTCTCGCGGACATAGCCCTAGCGGCCATCACTTATAAGGCGCTAAAAACTTCAGGAGTGTATTCCGTTCGGGTTCCGCTAGCGTTAGTATTAGCCGGACTCTCCCTTACGCACAGGCTCTACTCTTATAAGCATGCTCCTACGTTCTTCTCCACGGTTATCGGAGCTGTCGCTACGGTGCTCGTTTATACTTACCTTAACATCACGAGCTACGTACTCCTCGCGTCCGTATTTCTAGTGGTTACGGGAATCGTCTACTCCATAATCTCTTACGTCTTCGCTGTGTTAGACTTCGTCACTCGGGTACTCGATCTCCTCCCCTTTAGGCTCATCGTTTCCGGGTTCGCCCTCGTCGTCGCTATCTCCATCGCCGCCGGATATCCACTGCCCCCCACTTGAGGTTTTTTCGTAGAACAACGCGATGAGGAGCAAGTCCGTGAGTATAGCTAATAGAAGAGGAGTATAAGCGTGAAATTTTTCTACGATCTCATGCCGATGGACCCCGAAGACGTATCCGATCCGAGTCCGAGGTATACACCGTAAGAACGAGCCCAAGAAAGTATACAAAATGAAGATTCTCTTATTCACGCGCGCGGCCCCTAAAGCGAACGGGGCGTAAGTCCTTACTCCGGGCATCAGGCGGGTAAGAAAGGAGGCTATAGTTCCTTTGCGTCTAACGTAGCGCATCACGTATCCGAACCTAGCGTCTAAGATTCTCGTCCCAGTAGTTCCTATATAATAAGCTATGAGGGACCCTACTACATTCCCTAACGCCCCAGCGAGTACGACGAGCCGAAAGTTCCCCAATCCCGAGGCCGCGAGAAAGCCTCCTAGGGGCATCACGATCTCGCTTGGGATTAAAATGCCCGCGCTTTCGAGCGTCATTAAGAGGAGGACGATGATTTCTACGGGTACCCCTCTTGATTCGAGCGCGTGGAAGATGTTAATAACACCGTTCGAAAGCGTATTAAGTATAGTTCCTGAGGTGCCTATCCCTAAGAACGTCATCGTCGCTCCTATTATTAATATAAGTACCGCGATCGCATAGAGGCTCCTCATGGAACTCGAAGACTAATAGTATTAATCGAGGATGCGTGTTCTCTATGACCGAAATAAACGTAGAAGCGTTAGAACGCGCGGGTAAGATAGCCACAGAAGCTTTAAGATATTCTAAAGAGATCGTGAAGCCGGGCGTGAAGATCATAGACGTATGCGAGGCCTTAGAGTCTAAGGTACTCTCCGAAGCGGACGGTATGGCTTTCCCCGTAAACGTATCTATTAATGACGTAGCCGCTCATTATACATCTCCCGAAAACGATGAATCCGTGATACCCGAGGGGAGTATAGTAAAGATAGACCTCGGGGCACACGTGGACGGTCGGCTCTCGGACGCCGCGATCAGCGTGACCTTCGATAACTCCCTGTTTAAGCTCATAGAGGTGGCGCGCGATGCCGTTGAGTTAGCCGTGTCCTCCATTAGACCCGGCATAGAGACGGGAAAGATCGGTGAAAAGGTATACGAATTCGTCCGCTCTAAGGGCCTTATAACCGTTCGTGAGCTCCACGGTCATCAGATAGAGCGTCGGAAGCTTCATGCTGGGAAAACTATACCCTCCGTTCCTTACCCGTTCAGCGACGTGATACGCGAAGGGGAAATATATGCGGTAGAGATCTTCGTGACTAACGGTTCGGGATCGATACACGAGGACAAGACGAAGAGGTACATATACTCTTATAATGAGGAAGCGAGGGGGCTCCCTAGGTTACGCATATCTAGGCGCGTCTTAAGTTATATTCGCTCGAACTATAAGACGCTACCCTTCGCTAGGCGTCGGGTGGTGAAGGCCTTGGGGCGTCAAGCCGTATTAGGACTCTCCGAGCTCAACAGATCGAAGATACTACGCGATTATCCGCCACTTATAGAGGATACACACGCGCCCGTAGCACAGCGGGAAGTGAGCGTAATCGTAGAGTCGGACGGAGCTAAGATCTATGCCGGATCCTTCGACCTCTTATGATCTCAATCTCGGACGCGTGCATCGCGTGCGGAATATGCGTCGGGGTATGTCCAGCGAATGTTCTAGAGATTAAGGGAGGAAAGGTAGTGGTGGTAAACGAGAGCGCGTGTATAAAGTGTTTCGCATGCGAGGACTCGTGTCCGACGGGGGCGATAAAGGTTGAGAATAATTAGACTTTTCTCCTAACGGTTTTTCTACTAGTATGAAGATCGATCCACTATCGCACGTAATGGTAGTAGAGGAAGCGTTAAAAGACGCTGAAGAGCGGAAGAAGCTCATCGTACCGGTAAACTTCGAAATCCCGTATAATAACTTATGCCGCCAGATTAGCTACTACGGAAGGGTATCGTTATTAATTCGTGACACGCCAGGGAGAGGGAAGTCCACCTTTCTGTTTACGATACTTAGTAAGGGGCCGAAACCTACGTTCGAGTATCGGAAGATGAAAGCGAGCGAGCAGGGATCGTCGGAGCCCGAGTGCATAAGGAACCCCGAGTCCTTCGAAAAGATATTCGAAATACCCCGGAAGTTCTACCGCAGCGAAGAGCTTAGGAACATGAGCGAGGAGGAGCTTAAGAGGATCTTCGAAACGGAGAAAAACATCATCATCGACGACATACACTTCCTAGGCGAGAAGGGCCTAAGCGTACTTAAGCGGGCTTTAGAGACGTTCGAAGACTTAAACATCATCGCTACCGTGGTGCCCCCTACGTCCTTCGGTGAGGAGGAAGAGGCTAAAGTTGACGTTCCGCGCGACGTGATATCTCAAGTGATAGATAGGTTTAAGGACGTCACCTCGGTCGACCCGCTAAACGTTCAGACGCTTAAGCAAATACTTAGAAGACGCGTCGAGTACGCTCTCGGTGAATCTAAAGATACTAACGCGAAGCGCATCGTGGAGGGAATCGTGACGACCATCGCGCACTTTACTATATCTCTAGGAGGATATATCACCCCGCGTCGCGGCATCGTATTCCTACGCGATTACCTACGCGGAGAGCTCCTTAGGGACTTCGAAATAATACTTCAGAACTACTTCGGAGAGGCTAACGTGGCGGCTACGATGACGCCTTATTCAGTGCTCTTCAGGGGGATAAAGAACGACCACATAGAATTCGATGAGCTTAGGCTCACCTCTGAGGGAATAGAAGTGGCGCGCATAAAGCTTAACGAACCGGCCGTCGTAGGGACGGTGGGATACTCTACGAAGCACGGGCAGGTAAAGTTCTACGGTAAGATAGGAGGAAAGCTTCAGTCGCGGCGGCGGATACAGATACCCGACATAATCACGAAGAACGTGGTGATAAGTCCACAGATTCTCATACTATACGTGGAAACTAGTAACACGAGCGTCGTCTTATACCCGGAGGTGAGTCCTCCTCAGGGGCTTATAGATAAGTTCGGGGACGTCGTTCGGGATAAGTACTTCGAGATCGAAGAGACGAACAAACCGATAACGAAACAGACGCTCATACAGGTATACCGTATGCTACAACGCGAGGTTCGTAAGCGGGACGAGTTCAAGACTTACGTAAATATGATGAAGGAGAAGATAGGCTTCGGTAACGTGGAACTCGCGCTCGATAGATTAATCCTATATCGGTCGTTAAAAGCAATCTCAGAAATATTCCCGGTGATGGAATGAGTATGAGGCTCGAGGAAAAAGACAAGATATCCATTGAGGAATACGATCGTCGGAGGATCAACGCTTTATATGAAGAGTTCATAAGCGCGAGGCTTAGGGGATACGGAGATTACCCGACGATCGTAGGGATGAACGCAACTTCTTTCTTTGATAAGATGTACTCGTTACTCGAAAAGATAGATCTAAGTTCGGGCGTCCGTAGCGAGATCCTTTATATCATCAACCGCTACGGATACCTCATAGGGTTCACGTTATTGGCCATACGGCCTAAGGATCGCGAGCGTCGGGTGATCGTCCCGTTAAGCGGGAAGCGCTTCGGCGCTAAGAGTCTTTCCAGATCTAGGTATCTCGAGATCATCACGCTCGACGAATTACTACGCAAGGAAGGTCCCGAAGGGGTAATAGAGGCGGAGAAAAACTTCTACTTGACGATTCAGATGCTCCCCGATCG
>JAMOTR010000038.1 GCA_027068385.1 Candidatus Heimdallarchaeota archaeon | reverse complement strand
CCGTTCTAAGAAATCTTCCTTTATCTGTCCCGGGCCTGCTACGATGATTCCGTCCACGTTCTCGTACTTCTTCGCCTCCCTAAGTATCTCGGAGAAATATGCTTTGATGAGGCTATCGTATTTCTCTCCCGTCTGATAATGTTTCCCGGGTATGTTCGATCTAATCTCCGCGACCGTCTCCATGTTCCTTCCGTCTAGTAACACGATCGACGCCTCATCGTGATCTAATGATATAATGAGCACCTTCTTAGGGGGCAAGGAAGCCTCTTCGAACTTCTTAAGCGCGCTCTCGAACCCGCGTGACTTGAATATCGTAAGCTCTTGGTATTTGTTGATCGTAATCGTATGATAAGAGCCTATAGGGACTAAATTCTTCGGGCCCCTCACGATGCGACCGTGTATGCGTAAGCCCCCAAACTCGTGGAACCCTATACTCTCGACCTCGATCTCTAGATCCATGGGTATACGTTTACTCTCCCCGTCTTCGCGTTTGATCTTTCTAGTCGTCCTAGCTAATACGCGATCTCCCGGTAGGATCGTCTGAGATAAGAGATACAGATCCTCGACGTTTTCGGGTACAACCTTAATCATCTTACGCTTCTCGTCTACCTCAACTACCTTCATAAGTAAAACGCTAAAAATTCGGGATCAAAAATCATAGGAGCTTCTCGCTGATTATGCGTATGTTATCCTTGATGGGGACGAGCACTAGGTAATCAGCGTCGCGATCCTCCACTAGGCCGGTGACGGCATTGAAGTGCTTCATCTCGGCGTCCTCTAGCTCCGTCTTAGGTACGGAGATCTTGATGAACTCGTCCGTGGTCTCCTCTACGGATCCCTTCTCGATAGCTAGCTTGAGCACCTCGTACCGGTGAGGCGGTAGGGTAGGACTACGCTTGCCCTCGGGGATGGGGAAGAACTTCTTGTTTAGGAAGGAGTCCACGAGTAGCTTCCTGGGCTCCTTGTATCCCTTATTCTCTAGCCTCTTAACGACGTCGCGCACCTTAGCGATTCCACCTAGCTCGTTTAGCGTTACGGCCACGGGGTCCTCATCGAAGGATCCGGTGGGTATCCTAGCGGGACCAGGTATCTTGATTCCCTTGAGCAGTCCTAGTAGGAAGCCGAGGGTGACCTTGCGTATTCCTACCCGCTTTAAGCGGCGGGCTACGGAGTATAGGGAGTCGGGGGTTACCTTTCCGACGGAGCTTACGAGGCTGTAGGCGATCGTGAAGGCGCTCTTGATGTTATCAGGCATCGCGTTCCGTACGGCCTCTACGAACTCGGGGTAGGTCATGTCCGGCCTTCTTTCCACGCCAAGTTCTTCTAATACGCGAATGGCACGTCCATAATTCCCTCCTACTTCGTCGGCGGACTTACCCGCTACCCGGTACTCATAGAGCTTCCTAGCCGAGACGTCAGGGATTACTAGCGAACCGGGCATACTTAAGGGTGTTACGGTTGTTTTTAAAGTTCTAACCCTTTTAGCCCTAGTACCTATACGAAAACCGCTTAGAGGAATCTTTTTTGAGCTCTAAAAACGTGCCTATTCTTTCTTCTTGTTGAGGACCATCCTTAGGTAGTAAAGAAGGCCCGCTAAAGCGTCCGGAGAAGCGTTAAGGAGCACGTTCGGGTTTTCGCATATTATCGCGGAGAGCTTAGATATCTCACGCACGAGACTAGTCACAGGATCGTAGCCTCCCAATTCGTTCTCTACCTTATCGATGAGCGAAGGTATACTTTCCGAGCCATCTATAGGGACGCGCGATAACGTGACGTCCGCCTCTCTTACATATATGGACTGAACGTCCTCTTCTAGCGCCTCTTTAACGGCTTCTTCTATCGTTTCTGCTTCCCTATCGGAGCGTCTACCCGCGGCTATCCGATCGAAGGACTCGCTCGCCTCCTCTAAGAACGTGAGGACCTCCTCTAGGTCTTTATATTTCTTCTTAAGATTATCCAGGGCCATGCATGAAGGCTCGAAGAAGATATTATGAAACTAAACGAAGAAAAATCACTCCTCCTCTATTTCCTCGCCTTCCTCCTCCCTCATCTGTATCTGCTCCGTCACGTCTACTTCGCGCCTCACGATCTGAGCTAAAGCCTCGGCAGGTAGGTCCACGTTCGCGAGTTCGTACCTTATCTGGTAGTGGAACTGGTTTACGCGCAAGTCCTTTACGACGGCTCCGGCCTCACCGCGTTCCACGTCTACGTCCACTATGATATCGAAACGCATACGATAACGGGAGCGTATGAAGTTCACCTCGTTCTCATCGAGCGTACCGTCCGGTTTTATCGGGAAGAGACCGCCTTTTATTAGGATATCACGAACGGTCCGTAATATAGCGCGGTTGATTTCTCCCGCTACTACGGAGATGTCCGTGGACTTAATGATGTTTCCTATCTCGGGGCTACTCTTTCTAGCCTTACTTATCGTAGCGTACACAGCGGCTTTAATGGGGTTCGCCTTAGGAGAACGATATAAGTACTTGAGCGGATGGTGCCGACGCGTGTGTAGTTCTATTCTTATAGTCTGGGTCATAAATAGACACTATTTACCTGAAGAAAAAACCTCACGTCGAGAGTATGTACTTAATTATTCCTTCAGCGAAACGGAGCACGTCGAACACTATAAACCCGCCCAGCTCCGCGTTCATTAGGAGATCCTCCTCGGATAACTGATCCAAGTCGACTTCCCCTAGTACCCTCTTTACATAGTGATAGGCCTTCTGAAGACGCTTCTTTACGATCTCCCCGGTTACGAGCATCTTCGGGGCCATCATTAGAGGGACGATCGCTATGATGTCGCTGATCGTGGGAACGTCCTTATTCCGATACCGCTTAAACGTCTTCATAACGGACTCGAACGCCTCCCTGTTGAACTTCGGCTCCTTACGGAAGTACTTTCCCGTAAGCTTAGAGAGATATCTAAAGATCTTGTCGACGGCCTCTACCCGACGACGGTCGATGTGCTTATGAGGTAATATGGTGTTCCACAAATATAGCATCGCATCCGTCGGCACTATTTGCTTCCCGGGCGCGCTTACCTCGGTCATCGGTGGGTAACGACGCGGGAAGGGGAGGAAGAAGTCCGATTCATATGTAGTTTCGCATCCTACTTTAGCTAAGCGATCAATGATGCTTCCGGGAGAGGCTCTGATCATGAGTATCCGATTATTATCCTGGCGCCTCTTACGGAACTCCCTGATCCGATTAGCCGTCGCTTTATCGTCTGATACCTCGTCGAGGACGATTAGGTTCGTCTTCGAATCTAAGAACTGATCCATCTCCTTGCTGTTCGGATCCGGGAGAGCCCCTACGGAGATTATTTCGTTCTCCGTGTTAAAGAACGCCGTAGTGTAGCGCAGGATAAACTTCTTCGTGATGTCCGGATGACCGTAGAGATATATCACTATGCCCGGAGTGATGCCGATAACCTCGGAGATAGGCCTATATATGCCGGAGAAAGGGACGCCCTCATAGACGAAATTCCGACCCTCAGAAATGCGGTCGCGAATCTGAAGCTCTATTCCTAAGCTCATCATCATCACCTCTTGAGGTACTCTGTGAGGACCTTGATGAGCTTCTCATACACGTCTAGCCTGAGATTCTCGAGCGGGGCGTGTATGTTCGAGTCTTCGGTCATAGCGCCGTAAGTAAGCGTGGGGATCCCTCTCCTAGCGAATATGAAGCCGTCGTTACCTCCCCGTTCCACACCGACGACGTGCTTATCTCCCGTAACTTCCTCGGCTATCTCCTTAAACCTCGTGATGAACGGATGGTTCGGAGGTATGTACCGGCTCGGGTGATTCCCTATTATCTCTACGGATACGTCCTCCATAGAGAGCCCTAACGATGAGGCCGCTCCATAGAAGATACGCTTGAGCATATCCTCAGCGGCTTCAGGCTCCTCGGTTACGTAACGGAAGTCTATTCCGGCTTCAGCATCCCTAGAGATTACGTTATAAGACTCTAAGCCCGCGGATAGCCTCGTGATAGTGAGGCGATCGGCTATGGTCTTAAAGTGGCTCCTAACGGGGAGTTCGCTATAAGCTCCGAAGATATTGTAGTTAAGGACGGTGTTCAAGAGCCTTATTAGAGCGTGCGTGGGGTTCCTACATAAGAAAGGCATGCCCGCGTGTCCCTGTGTCCCATATACCTTAACCTTCGCGTGTACTACTCCTGAAGCCCCGTTAGCTATTACGCCATACATCCCGTCGATCACTATTACCTCATCCGCGAGTTCCGCTACTTTATCGGCTACGGCCTTAATTCCTCCTTCCCCTCCCGTCTCCTCTTCCGCGGCTATCACTAGAAGGACGTTCTTAGAGAGTTCGTTTAAGGCGTACTTCGTGGCGAATATCGAGGCTACTACGGCCGACTTGTCGTCAGCAGCGCCGCGGCCGTATAGACGATCGCCTATGAGCGTAGGCTTAAACGGGTCAAACTCGATCACGGAGTCTCCCACTTTTATCCTCCGGGGACCCTTAGCGTCTACCACGTCGTAATGAGAAACGAGAGCCACGGTCTTATCGGCGCCGGCATCTACGTACGCTAAGATGTTCTTAACCTTCCTCTTTTTACCGTATGTAGCGATCCCCTCTACTACCTCTACGGAGGCTTCCGGAATCTCCCTTTCTATGAGTTTTACGATATAATCAGCCGCCCTTTCGTAATCCTCGACGTTGTACCGCACCGTCTTAAAGGCTACTAAATCCATCAGAGGCTTAAGGACCTCGTCGTTCATGATGGGTTGTTATCGAGATGTTATTGAAGATAAACAACGAACGACTCCATATATGAGTCTACGTTTCGGTACTTCGGGCATTAGAGGCATCTTCGGTAAGAACATCACCACAGATATGGCGTTTAAGTTGGGCGTTACGATCGCTAAGGCGTTCGATAATGCTTCTAAAGTAGTCGTGGGCATAGATTCCCGCAAGACGTCTCCCGTGCTCGCGAGTGCGTTGATGTCCGGTTTAGGGGCGATGGGGGCGGAAGTATATTATGCCGGTCTCGCCCCTTATCCCGTAGTAGCCTTCGCTTCTGGGAAGTTAAACGGTGTAGGGGTGCTCGTTACGGCATCCCATAACCCCCCAGAGTATAACGGGTTCAAGATCTTCGTGAACGGGCGCGAGCTTACCTCTATACAAGAAAATATGCTTCAGGACTATCGGAAGGAGCCTGAACCGAGGTTCGACCGGAGGCTTGAACCGAAGTATGTGGACATCTCCGACCAAGTCGTGGACGAATATCTAGAGCATCTATTCTCATTTGTAGAACCGTTGGAGAAGGAGATTAGGGTAATTATAGATGGATCTAATGGAGCCGCTGGTGTGATAGCTACGAGGGCTCTGAGGGAACTAGGGGCCGAGGTTATAGACGTGAACGCCCAACCGGACGGATTCTTCCCCGGGCGTATGCCCGAACCTAGCGAGGAGAACCTTAAGGATACTATGAACATAGCGAGGAGTTTGGGCGTGCCGGCTATGGCTCTGGACGGCGATGGTGATAGGCTAGCTTTAATAGATCCGAGGGGAAGGTTCGTGGACCAAAGCTATACGGCCTCATTAATACTCGAGGAGGTATCTAAAAGGCGTCGCGGAAGGCGCGTTGTGGTACTTTCGGTGGATACTCTAGACGTAGCGGAAGAGATAGCTAAGAAATACGGACTAAAGGTATACCGCTACAAGCTCGGTTACCTTCCGGACATCGTCTACTCTATGATTAACGACGTCCTCATGGCCACCGAACCGTGGAAACATATGATACCCTCTTATGGGGCGCGGTACGACGGTATACTTTCGGCATGCATACTCGCGAAGGTGGTCGAAGAGGGTCTCGAAGACCGTCTTTCTAGGTTACCGAAGTATTACGGTATAAGAAGGACGTACCGCATAGATCCGAGCCGCATAGATATTGTATATATGCGCCTCATGCACCAACTACTGGAGCGGAGCCACAAATACAAGCGGAAGAAGGACCTCATAGACGGAATAAAAGTGTTGGGAGACGGTGAGCGGATACTAGTAAGGAAGTCGGGAACGGAATTAGGGAAGCTTCGCATATACATTCAAGCTCGCTCTAAGGAGCGCGCGGAGGAGTTTAAGAGAAAGCTCGAGGAAATAATAAAAGAAGCTAAACGATGTTTTTTCGTGCCCATTAAGAAAAACGGTACGATAAGAGTGCGCTATTTGGTCGAAACGACTCCCGATAATAGAGGGAAGTTATATGAGATAGCTAGTCACCTCGCGGACGAACAGAGTTTGAGCATAGCCGGAGTGACGGACGTTATATTTTCGGTTCTGGGCATCGACAAGGAGGACATAAAGAAATACGGCGCCGTAGTGAGGCACGTCGATCCAATAGGATCGAAGGTGGTGAGCGATCATAATGGAGGCGAGAGCATCGTCGATATAGGCATCGTAGAAATAGAATACCCTACCGTACATCTCTCCAAAGATATTTCGTTCGACGATATACTCGTATATATCGCGGGTGATCTGCTCGATTCCGCGTCCGTGCGTAGCATAAAGATCACATCGATAGAGTTTCCGGAGAATATACTAAAGAGGTTCGGGGGTCCTTTGAGGTCCGATTATCTTAGAAAGATCCGGGGCCCAGGGCCCTATTTAGGGTTCATCATGAAGCCCTCTCTAGGTCTCACCTCGGATCAATACGCTAAGCTAGCGCGCGACGTAGCCGAAGCGGGCGTTCATATGATAGCGGACGACGAGAAGCTCCTAGATCCGAAGTACTCGAAGAGGATAGACAGAGCTAAGAGGATCCTCAACGAAATTAAAAAGTCGAAGAACGAGTACGTCTTCTATTTCTTAAATATAGGATCTAGGGACCCAAAGAGGACGTTAAGCACGGTTCTTAAGGCCTTAGAAAAATTAGACGTGGAGAGGTTAGGCGTGCTTATTCCCTCGATGTACGCGAGTTACGACGAGATAAACGAAGTCGTAAGGGAGTTCGACGTCCCAGTATACACTAGGAATTCCGGATTCTCCGCGCTAATAGATAGTCCGAGAGGGTTTAACGCGGCCGTGTTAGCGCTGTTCGAACGTATCTCAGGAGCAGACATAGCACAGATACCTCCTCCCGTAGGTTCTCATAAGAAGGACTTATACACAGTTCGGAGCGCTTATAACGCTTTAGCGGGCGAAGGTCCTATAGGAAAGACGATACCGCTAATAGGATCCGGAATAACTCCCTCACTAGCTTATGACGCGATAAACATGGGGTTTAGGGACGTCATATACCTCGTCGGTCGCGCGATAGTGGGACATCCAAAGGGCATCAAAGCGGGCGTGAAGGCTATGCTAGACGCGTTTAAAGGGGCTCTCGATGGACATACGAAAGAGGAAATCGCGAGGGAAAGCGAGGAGTTTCGCGTCGCTCTAGAGAAACGGGGATTAGAATCCGAGATATCGTTAAGCGAGCTAGAAAGGGAACTCACGCGCTTGGGTTATATCCGACGCGATCGTATTTAATCATCTTTTTATTATTATGATCGTGAAAAGGCCCAAATACATCCTTCAACCAATCTTCGCCATCCTGGGAGGGATAATCTTGGTGCTCGTAAACGCTGTAGGGGATCCGGGTATATACGCTCAGATAGTCGCTTATTTGAAGACGTACGGGTATATTACGGAGGAACAAGGGACGACTATACTCAACGTCTTGTACTTCATCGCATACTTGGGAGGCTTCTCCGTCCTTATCGGAGGCCTTATATACCTCACGAACGCTGTGTTTCCCGCTAGGTTCATGATCTCGGTCGGGGCCGGCATTAGCGCGTCGGTGTTAGCCTTACGCGTGATATCCTTAGGTCCTACGTTGAAGGAAGCGATCGCCCAGGGCAGGTTCACCGAGTCCCTTCAGATGGTCTTAGGCGTAGGGGTAGGTCTTCGGCTCTTAGGGACGTTATTAGCGCTCTTAGCTCTATTATCTTATTATGTACCGATAATTCTCGGAGCCCTCTCGAGCGTAGGATACTTCATCTCCGGAGCGACGATATCGCTTCACGTCTCGGGCCCATATGCCTCTTCCCTACAGCTCATGGGCGTGATCGTGTTCGTTATAGGGGTTCTGGGATCCGCGGGATACGTCACGCTCTACAGGATCTTATCCGCCCTCGCCCTCGTGTTCTACATACCCTCCTTCGTCCTCCGGACCTTCGGAGGGTTCTTCGATCGGAGGTCCTTCGCGTTCGCGATCGAGGCCATGTTCTTTAATATACTTATGATAGTACGGAGCCCGAAGATATACGAGAAGCTAAGAAGGAGAGGAGAACGAATTTTTGAAATGTACGTTTTAGGTCTTGAGGGTACCGCTCATACGGCCGGAGTAGGGGCTTTTAGCCTAGACGGTGAGCTACTCTTAAACTTGAGGGAACAATATACTTCCCCCTCCGGAGGTATACATCCGCGCGAGTCCGCTCAGTTTATAGCCCAAAGGTTACCGAAGCTCGTAGAGAAGGCGTTCGATACGTTGGGAACGGACGTAGTAGCAATAGGTTTCTCCCGTGGGCCGGGTCTAGGGCCTTGTTTAAGGACCGTAGCTACGGCCGCTAGATTCTTAGCCTCCGTGTTAGAAGTGCCTCTATACGGGGTAAATCACGCTGTAGCTCACATCGAGATAGGGCGTCGGGAGCACGGATTTAAGGAGCCTATAGCGTTGTATCTCTCCGGGGGAAACACGGCCGTGGTCGGTCGCGAGGGAAGAAGATACGTAGTGTACGGAGAGACGCTTGATATAGGGTTGGGGAATCTATTAGATACCTTCGCGCGCGAGGCTGCTAGGATCTTAGGGATCACGATACCGTTCCCAGGAGGACCTCATATAGAACGCTTCGCTCAGAAGGGGTCGCGTTACTACGATCTTCCTTATGTCGTGAAGGGCATGAACTTAAGCTTTAGCGGTCTCCTAAAGGCGGCTATAGAATTATTAGAGTCCGGAGTTCCGATCGAGGACGTCGCTTATTCGCTACAAGAGACGGCCTTCGCTATGGTAATAGAAGTATTAGAGAGGGCGCTAGGGTTCACGGGTAAAAAAGAGGCTCTACTTGTGGGCGGAGTTGCGAGGAACAAGCGCTTAAGGAAAATGTTCGAGGAGATGGCGGAGGATCGGAACATAAAGCACGGTATCGTATCCCCGGAGCTTGCCGTGGATAACGGTGCGATGATCGCGTATGTAGCGTTAGAGATGTATAAGGCGGGAATGGAGCCTCTAAAGATCGAGGAAAGTTACGTGATTCCTAAACGGAGGATGGAAGAATTTGAACTACCGCCACCAGAAATTCTACCGAGATGATGAGCCTCCACGGGTCTGAAAAATGATGATAGGTGCGCGTGCTGATCGTTTCTTTAGAAATGGGAATCCCCTTATTAAGCGGGCGCGTGGACAATCGTTTCCTTTTATACGCGGGAACGTACTCCCCCGAAACGCCTGAGGCCGGTCGTCTTTGAGGGCGTCTTTCTTTATTAATCCCCCCGCTAAGTACCTCACTATCTTAATCCTAGAGGATCCGTCGAATATCCTCGTACGCATCTCCCGCACGTTCCCGATCCCGTAATTTAGGGGGAAGTCGAGGGGCGAGTACTCGAGGTCGTAACCTTCGAGCTTCTTTTGTACATTAATGGGCTTTATCTCCACCTCGCGTTCGCCTATTATCTCGAACGCCCCGCCCCCTATGGACTTATAGTTACCGACCCCAAACTCGCCTAAGAGCCTTATGATGTTCTTATCTAGGTCCGTTAAGATCGCCCGTTTAAACCTCGATAGATACATGCGATTATATGCTACGCGCCCGGTTCCATACGACGTAAACGCGGAGCGAGAGACGTTTATCCTAGCGGAAAGTGTGAGTAAGAAGGGGTATTCGACCCTTACCTCATACTCGTTCTTCCCCTTCACGAGCGCAAAGTAAGACTTCATGGAGGACTCGAACGGAACGTAAAGGCTCTCCGGGACGTTTATCTTATAATTATCGATGGTCGCGTCTTTGAGCGCTAGAATCCGGGAATCCGACGGTAAGTACAAGAGATCGTTCTTAGGGTCGTATGCGAAGATTCCAGCGATGGAGAAGCCGTCCTTAAGGTCTATTAGGCCGCTCTTTTCTAGCGCTAACAACGCTCTATAGAGCGTTAAACTCGTGGGGATGTATCCGTAGAAAGGGCCTAAGGGTTCCAAAATAAACGCCTTTATAGTTTTCGATTTATTCATCACGCGTCACCCCTCTTCTCCTGAGCCCTATCCGGACACATGTTTTGTATTAATTCGTCGAACGCCTCCTCTATGTTATCTTCGCTTCCTTTATACTCGTATATTACGCTCACGGACCCTCCCGCGTCGATCCTCTCGATCTTCTCTATTATTATATTCTTGATCTTACCGTATCCCCTGCTCACACCGCGCCCGAGACCTAAGAGCTTAAGGAGCTTAAAGCCGTTTTTGAGCATCCTTATTCCGTGCGGACAGACGGACTCCCGTAGTTCTTTATCCTCTACTTCCGTTTCGGGCTCCACGTCTAATATTAAGAGCCTACCCCTAGCCACCCCGCTCACACGCTCCACGAGCCTTGGGTTCTCGGCCGTTCCGCGGAACCTATCGACCATGTTCTCCGGCTTTATCTCCGTCACCGGGGTGCCTTCGAAGCGTAGATCGTGAAATATTAGTCTCGTAGGACCCACGTCGTTTAATCCTCCGAAGAGCGCTAAGAGGCAAAATGCGTCCTTCCTCTTATCCTTAGGTATCCTCTCCTTGAGTTTGCTCCAAGTATACCTCTCGTCCGCGCTCTTCGTCAAGGCGTCGGGCGAGGTTATTCCGGCGAGTCCATAAGAGGTCTCTATAAGCATCCTAAGGCGCCCTTTAACGGAAGAAGCGGGTATATAGGGATTACCCCTCGCGTCCTTTATCGTCTCGAGATGTACGTATCTATTGAACCTAGCTACGCCCCCAATGAGCATGTTCTCGACTTCAAGTTTTAAATGAAGGACGTACGCCCCTTTGATCTTTACAAAAACCTCTTGAGCTTCGCTACGTTGTGACATACGAAGAACTATGAATAAAGAAAAAGAACTTTAGCTCCTAGATACATCCGCGAGTCTAGACGCTATAGCGAGTGTTAGGAACCTCTTCACGAAGTCTTTATCTCCGTTGGGATCGGGCGCGAAGTTCTTGTCGTGTTCCTCCATCATCTTGATCGCTAAAGTAAGTAGAAGTATCCTCTGAAGGCGCATAAGCTCCCTCTTTAGTCCCTTATAATCGCGCTTATAGTACGGCTCGATCCTTTTTATCGCGTAATTCAACGCTTCGTCGAAGTTTTTAGTGTCCCTCGCTATGAGCGTGGCGCTCTTGAGATACTTTAATACGTCGAGCTTTATCGAGCCTCCCTCGTATTTCTCGATCTCTAGTAAGAACGACGCGATGATGTCGAGCATAATCTCTATCTTTCTTTTACCCTTTTCCCCGCTCAAATCCTTTAATATATTTAAGAACGCGAGGTCGTCACCGTCCTTCGACGTTAATGCGTACGCGAAGTTAATGAGTGGTTTTCCGACGATCTCGTAGAGCTTCTGAGAGTCTATTCCCACGTTACTTAAGTTATCGAGGCGCGTGAGTATGTATAGGCTCTCGTTCAGGAACTCGTCGAACTTTTCCTCACCTTTTATAGCCTCCGTATAATTCCTGTTCTCCGGCTCCTTCTTCGTCTCCTCCTTAATTCTCTCGAAGAAGTCTAGGATGAACCGCTTAGAGTAAGGTTTTAGGTATCTTATTATAGCGCCCAGATTAACCTTCCCCTTATTTGATTCCTCTAGGATCTTCCTCCCCCGGGTTAAGGCTTCAGCGAGCTCCTTTAGTCCTATGGGCATCGAGAACGCGACGGCCCTCGGGGGTATTAAGTAGTCGTTCCCTGCCCTCACGGGCCTCAGCTCTATGAACCCGTCGGTATTAGCTTTCACGTAGTATATCGGTTTCTTCACGCTCGTAGCCTCTAGGATTACTTCTACGGGATAACGCGCCTCGTCCCGCGATTTTAAGAGAGAGATTACCCTAGAGAAGTCGCCCGCTGTATCCGTTAGATAGTAGCTTTCGTCCCTAGCCACGTATATGATCGTAGGGTTCAAGGGGGCGAGCGTGGAAGGTAGAATAGTTAGTCCCCGATACATTAAGGCCTCCTCTAAGAACGCTAAGTAATGGACTGGGCTCACATTCTTAAAGAAGTCCTTAGGGATTCCGCTCACGTATATCTTATCGAACTTCTTCAAGCGCATCACCCCATATGCGGGCTCGGGAAACGCGAACCTCCGATGTAGTACGTAAGGCTCCTTATCGTCCCTCTTATACTTTTGTTCTAGGTCTACTGGCCTATAAGAGGGGATCACGAATAGATCCACGATCCCGACGGCCTCCTTCTTCTTCTTGAGCTCGACGTTTTTCGTCATCCTTTGTACGTCGTTCCTCAGCTTGTCCGCGGCTTCTAGCCGCTTCTCGAAGATCCCTAGGTAATCTATTCCCTCGGGTCCCTCCGCCTCGGGAGCGTATAAGATCACTACTATATCGACTAGTTCGTACTTTTCTACCTCCGAGATATCCTTTCCGTCGTCGAACTTCTTCGTGATCTGTGAGACTTTTCCTTTCTCGTACGCGTATATCGCGGGATAGACGTCGCTCTTATCGCGATATAATTTGAGGACGAAGAACTCCGTGCTACTCTTTATCGCCCCAGCGTTTATGACCGTAGGTATCCTCACGCGCGCCCTTAAGAGCATCTCATCGTATTCCGTGGGGTTAACCATGGTATACGAGAACCCACCCAAGTTCCGCTCCACAAAATTACTTTTACCCCTAGTTTTGATCCTAAACGAGGCCGCGTTCGTGATCTCGACGTTCCCCACGAGGGATATGTATTTGGGGACCACGGAAAGCGACGTCCTCCTCCTCTCACCCGCGGCCTCGAGCTCTATCTGAACCTCCTCGAGCCTCTTACTAAGGTCTATGAGTGTCGTATCCACGACCTTCTTCACCTCCTTTTCGTCCACATACGTCCCCCTTGAGTTACTTACGAACATCGGGATGAACATGTCCGCGGGCGAGCGTATTAGGGCTACGTAATCGTGGACGTATTCGAACTCCGGATCGCTCACGTTCGCTGCGTTGAGATAATTAAGCCGGATCGCTAAGCTCAGGGCGCGTAGAAGGCCGTAAAGTATCAAGTTTATCGCGCGCGTGAATCTCAAATACATACTTTCGGCTTGGTGAAACGTGTACGGCAAGCGAGATATGAGATCCTTATAACCCGAGAACACGACGTGATATAAGGCGACTTTCGAATTCTTGAACGCGTTACTCGCGTCGATCGAATAGTACATCGAGGCCGCCTGAATCGCGGCGCCGAGCGTCGTATGGATCGATAGGGGAGTGAAAGGTTCGGATACGTCCTCCGCTTTGAATATCGAGCCGTAAGACCGCACGGGCTTTAACGATATTAGGTCGTTATCCTTGGCCCTCAACGCGTCCGAGACGTATAGGTACGTGTATAGCTCCACGAACGGTCCCAACGGATAAACGTCCTTATTCGCCCGTACGTTAGGGTTATACTTAAGGAGGTCCTCGTACTCCTGGGATCCCTTGACGTAGATGTTGTTATACGCCACGGTCGGATTCCCTACGAGCTCCACCTCGGCCGATAAGAGCCTCTTATTATTTCCGTACTTCTTAAGGGTATAATATATGTGCACGAGCTTCCTCGGATCGAGGTCCTTCGTCCCGTTTATTAAAGAGTAAAGCGATAGTATCTCTAACTGGGCGTATCTACCGGAGCTCGGGTTGTTGTTATGGTAGATATGAATTTGTCCACCCCTCGTGCTCCCCGCGGCGCTTCCGTCGTAAATGGGCTTCAACTCTCCTATTTCCGGGTTTAGATTCGTCCTATAGAAGACGATCCTTAAGAGATCGGGGTTGCTCGACAACGCTTTATGTACGTCATTAGTATCGATGCGCCCACCCGGTCCACCATAAACGCTATTAAGAACTTGGTGAGCGTTCTTCCCCATTTCATTAATGAATTTTGATTCCTCCGTTCCGACTCCCAAGCTAGGTTTATCTTTCGTGGGAACGACCCCTCCGTACTTCCTTATTCTGAACACCTTCTCGACGTCGTGAAACAGAGCCGTGTACAAGGCCTCGAAAATATTGTTTGTGGCATTTATGCTCGGACTTTTACTCATTCTCCGACTAAATACCGATCGAAGTTCTATCTTTTCAATTACCGAACTCCTTCTTTATTCCCGCGCTATCGATTCTTTATGGATAGACCGGCGATCACGTATAAGGGCCTCCAACAGATCACGGGCCCCCTAGTTATCGTAGAACCTAAGGGACTCAAGCCGATGTTCGGGGAACTCGTGCGCATATTAACTCCGGAAGGCGAGCGTCTCGGACAAGTCATAGAGGCCTCCGAGAGCGCCGTGGTGGTACAGGTATTCGAGCAAACGCTCGGGATAGATATTAATTCCTCGTTCCGCATGCTTGGCGAGACTCTACGCATAGGGGTCTCCGAGGACATGCTAGGAAGAATATTTAACGGCCGCGGTGAGCCCATAGACGGATATAAGAAGCCCGTAGCCGAGGCGCGGCTTGACGTGAACGGCTCCCCTATAAATCCCGTGATGCGTAAGTATCCTCACGACTTCATTCAGACGGGTATATCGACTATAGACGTGATGCTCACCCTCGTGCGCGGCCAGAAGCTTCCGCTATTCTCCGGATCCGGATTACCTCATAACCGCTTAGCCGTACAGATCGCGAGGCAGGCTAAAGTGGTGGGAACGGAGGAGGAGTTCGCGGTGGTGTTCGCGGCCATGGGAATCACGGCCGAGGAGTATAACTTCTTCCGTAAGAGCCTCGAGGAAAGCGGGGCGATGGAGAGGACCGTGATGTTCGTGAACCTCGCTAACGACCCGGCTATAGAGCGTATAATCACGCCTCGTCTAGCGTTAACTGTGGCCGAGTATCTAGCGTTCGAGACGGAGAGGCACGTGTTAGTAATACTCACGGACATGACCAACTACGCTGAGGCGTTGCGTGAGATCTCGGCCGCGAGGAACGAGATACCCGGAAGGCGCGGCTATCCGGCTTACCTATACTCGGACCTAGCCTCCATATACGAGCGTTGTGGGATCGTGAGGGGAAAGAACGGGAGCATCACGCTCATGCCGATACTAACGATGCCGAACGACGACGTGACGCACCCGGTGCCCGACTTAACGGGATACATTACGGAGGGACAGATATACCTATCTAGAGCTCTTCACCGCAAGGGAATATACCCGCCTATAGATCCTCTACCGAGCCTCTCCCGTCTGATGCGCGAGGCTATCGGTAAGGGTAAGACGACACCGTGTCACAAGGAGCTAGCCGATCAATTATATGCGGCTTATGCCGAGGGCGTCGATCTACGCGACCTCGTGGCGGTAGTAGGAGAAGAGGCGTTAAGCGAGGAAGATAAGGCGTTCTTGCGCTTCGCGGATGAATTCGAGCAGAGGTTCATCAATCAGGGAGAGACGGAGCGCGACATAGTGGAGTCTATAGAGCTAGGTCGGGAGCTATTAGCTATACTCCCGGAGACCCGCTTAGGAAGGATTAGCGATAAGACGCTGAAGAAGTGCCACCCCAAGTATAGGAAGGTACGCTGTTGTCCTCGGTTCCGCAAGCCTGTATCTAAAGAGGATGGTCGGTAACGAAGTAAATGGTTGCGGTGCGTACGATCACGGTGTTTTTTAACACCTCGCTATATCCTACGAATAGATCACCCGAGAGGCTCAGGGCCTTCGTCTCAAAAATTAATATAGAGCGTTTAAAGAGGCCGTTCGAGAAGGCTGGGATAGAGGTATACAACGTCCGCTTATCGATTAGTCCGCCAAGGACAAAGGAGGAACTAGAGGGGATACTAAAGATAATCGAAGAGGCCCCGTTCGACTATTTCGGAGGGTTCGGCACGTTCGGTGTGAACGGACTCACTCGTACGTTACCGAGCGTGTTAAGAAGCGACGAGAGGGTCACGGCCTTCATCTCCGTGGAGAGTCTAGAGGAGGCGATAAAAGCTTCCGACGTAGTATTAGAGCTAAAGAACGACGTCTCAGCGGCTAGGTTATTAGTGGGCGTGAACCCACCCAGGTTCTCCCCATATTTACCCTATAGCTTTATACGCGATCCGGCTATCTCATACGGACTCTCGATCGCCATAAACCGGGTGAGCGACTTAAGGGATGCTATAGAGAACAACTCTTACGAGGAGGTGAAGCGCGCGGTATTCGTCACTCTACCGAAGGTCGCTTACCCTATACACGAGATCGCTCAGAAATTAGATGTACCGTACATGGGAATAGACGTTTCCCTAGCCCCGATGCCCGGTGTGAAGGAGGAAAGCGTCGGAGCATTACTAAGCGACCTTTCGTCCTCCGTGGACGGTATGCTTTCATACATCTATACGCTTAATGAGGCGATCAAGGAGTACCCATTAGTCGCCCCTCTAGTAGGATACAACCGCGTAATGACTCCTCTCGGTGAGGATCACGTCCTCGCTAGGCTCGCGGAGGAGGGTAAGCTTACGGTGGACACGCTCAAAGCCCGGTCGGCCGTATGTTCGACCGGAGTCGACGTAGTACCTATATTATATTATAAGGTGACCGGGACCATCGTCGATACTATAGCGATAGGACTCTCTCAGAGAAAGACTATAGGGGCTAGGGTGATCCCTCGGGATAAAAAAGAGAGCGTAGACTTAGGGGCGATAGGTAAGGCGCCCGTCCTTCGACGAGCCTTCTTTTTTAGTTCTTCGGGTATGAATTCCCTATATTTCTCGAGGGTTTTTCTCCTCACTTCGTCGTCTATTGTCCGTAGAATCGAATCCACGATTGCGTATGTATAACCGCACTTCTTACATATCATGAGTCCCTCGATGATCTCTTCTCCCTCCTTCTTTACGGGTACTAACTCAAAATCCGAGGAGCCGCACTTTATACATACCACTAACTTAGCGAGGTCCGGCTTCATGAGTAAAAAGAGTTTAAGAAATATTCAAAGCCGAGGCGGTCTAGAAAACGTCTTCTCTTCTTCCTTCTTTTTCCTTCTAGCCATGGCCCGATATCCTACTACGGACACTCCTAGCGTTACGATGATGATCCCTATGAGTATTCTAATGTTCCTATCGATCTCCTTCCCTATAATTAGAACATCCTTGTGGAAGACCTTTACGAACTCTTCTCCGTATAGAGTATAGACTACCCTCACGGTTACGTTCACGTAACGTCCTACTCCGTATTCCGTGGTTGTAATGTAGAACGTATAGTTCTTCGAGGATCCTGGATCGACTGTGACGAGGTCCGACGACTTATACGGAGAAACTATCTCTATCTCGAACGTTATCGAAACGTTCGTCTGATTATCGATCGTTATTATTACGGGAAACGTATCTCCATACACTACCTGATCCGGTATACTCGCGGTTATGCTCGGTGAGGTTATGAGGAGAAGTATAAGCAAGAGGGTCTTCATCTTATAACAAATATTAATTCCTCAAGGTTCTTCTTACCCTCGGTCCCGTTGAAGATATAAAGCATATTAACGTCGGGTCCTTCAGTTAAGAGAGCCGGGGTGGCCGAGCCAGGAAAGGCGCGGGATTTGAGATCCCGTGGGCATCTCGCCCGCCCGGGTTCGAATCCCGGCCCCGGCGCCATAACAAAAACTCGCTCCGAGGTGCTTTCTTCTACCCGCTTAATGTACTCCTCTAGCGCGTCGGGCTTAAGTATGAGGATCTCGGGAAGCTCGTATGGATGTATCTCCTTGAGCCTCTTCATGAGCTCCGTATAACGCCTCTTAGAGGTCTTTATTAGGATCACGCACTCGTCCTCCTTCGCGATCTTTCCCTTCCGCCGGTACATAGAGGTAGCCGGTATTATCGTAACGCACGCGGCTAAGCGATCTTTTAACAATATCTCCGCAATCCTTTCGGCTTCGTTCTTGGATGAGACCGTGGTGATGATCGTGATAATCATATAGGGTTCACCTCGTGAATCCCTTTTTCGCTTATCACGTAGTTTATTAGTTCAGCGGGGGTGATGTCGAACGCGTAGTTCAACACTCTCGCACCGTCCGGAACGATCTTCACGTCACGTATGTAACGCACCTCGCGCTCGTCGCGTTCCTCGATGGGCGGTGGATTGTCGAAGGTACACTCGTCGAACGTGGACGTAGGGGCTACTACGACGAACGGGACGTTATGCCTCTTAGCGAGCGTGGCGAGCACATACGTTCCTATCTTGTTCGTCACGGACCGATCCTTACACACGCGATCGGCCCCTACGACGACCACGTCGCTTAAGCCCTTCATCAACGCTAACCCTATAGCGGTGTCGGGTATCACGGTGGTATCTATTCCCGCAACGCTAAGTTCCCGGGCCGTGAGACGGGCGCCTTGAAGCACAGGTCTGGTTTCATCCACGATCGCCCGTACGCGATATCCGTTCCGATGTGCTACATATATCGGGGCTGTAGCCGTACCGAAGAGACCGTAAGTGGCTAAACGACCGGCGTTACAATGCGTGTGGAACGTGATTTCCTTCTTTCCTAGCTTCTCCGAGATCATCTCCACGAACTTTAGGCTCCGATCTGCTATGCGCCTCTCATATTCCTTTTCCTTCTCCACCACCTCATCAGCGGCTTTTATTACGGCCTCGGGCCCCTTATCTATCGCCTTCTCTATGTGGTTCAGCGCCCGGAAGAGGTTCTTACCCGTGGGTCTAGTACGCTTCAATAATTCCAGAGCTCTCCTAGCGTCGTGTTCGAAGTCCTTTCCTTTGTATGTGTCCGCGAATAGTTTCATGCCGTAAGCGGCCGTGATACCTATCGCCGGAGCACCGCGTACGATCATGTTCTTTATAGCATAAGCAACGTCCTCTACGGTCTTAGCGGTAAAGTATTCAAAAGTCTCCGGGAGCTTACGCTGATTTATGAGCTTCACCGCCTTCTGCTCTTCTATATACCTTACGGTATCTAAAGGTCTAGGCGACTCCATGATTACGAAACGTCGGGGGTAATTCGTAACGTTATCGAGATCCTAGCTAGACCGAACACGTGCCGGAAACCCCTATCGTCGCGCCATAGCCGTATACTCTCTTCCTTCCTTCCGAGGAACCGGGGCGGTACTAGATAACCGAGCGCTAGATTAGTGAGCTCGCACGGTATCACGAAGCGTCTTATAACGTTCTTACGCGCGAGCGCCTTGAGATAGTTTCTCGTATGGTGGCACGCCTTACGGAAGAAACTCAACGGGCCGGACGGCTCGTTAAGATACATTAGAGCTTCTACCGGTTCTACGTTCGCTTCCACGCTTACGATACCCGTTCTTAAAGCCTTCACGCGCTTCCTTTCATTACCCGGAAACTTCCTCGCGACGATCTCTATAAGATCACCCTCTATGGGCTCAAACTCTATCGAAACGTCGAGCGCTACCCCTCTCTTTCTCGAATACCGCTGGAGGGCCTTCCTTAAGAAGAACTCTACGTCCCTAGGCTTCACGCGCGTTAAGACCGCTGGTTCTAAGAGTTCAAGCTCCATTAAGGCATGCATTTCATAAACCCACGTGAGGAACGAAAATATGCACCTCTTAACTCTCGCGGATTATTCTGAGGGAGACATTCGGAGACGGATTAATAACGCCTTAGATCATAAGTATAACCCCACGCCCGCTTCGACTCCTACGGGCGAGTCCGTAGCGCTAATATTCATGAAGCCCTCTACGCGTACTCGCGTATCCCTAGAGGCGGCCGCCGCTTACTTAGGGCTACATCCCATATACCTAGAGGCTAGGACGACCCAGCTATCCCGCGGAGAGCCCATCAAGGACTTCGCCCGCGTCCTATCGCGTTACGTCTCCGGAATAACGGCTAGAGTATACTCTCATAAGGATCTAGAGGAGCTCGCTGAGCGGAGCGATGTGCCCGTGATCAACGCCTTAAGCGATCGCTTCCATCCGCTTCAGGCTCTAGCCGATCTTATGACCATATATGAGCACTTTAACCGCATCAGCGGACTAAAGATAGCGTTCGTAGGAGACGGGTCCTCGAACGTAGCTAACTCCTTAGCTATAGGCGCGTGTAAGCTAGGAGCGGAGATGCGGATCGCTACCCC
Organism: Candidatus Heimdallarchaeota archaeon; assembly: GCA_027068385.1. Classification (GTDB taxonomy): domain Archaea; phylum Asgardarchaeota; class Njordarchaeia; order Njordarchaeales; family JAMOTR01; genus JAMOTR01. The sequence goes on along the minus strand of JAMOTR010000038.1, from coordinate 14,844 downwards.
TAAGGAGCTACAACCGGATAAGCTCGTCCTTGAGGTATGCGGCGATCGCTTACACATCACCGAGGACCCCGTGGAAGCCGTGAAGGGGGCGCACGTGATATACACGGACGTTCGGGTATCGATGGGACAGGAAGCCGAGGCGGAAAAGAAGAAACAACTCTTGAGGCCGTATCAGGTAAACGCTGAGCTCGTTAAGCACGCTCACGAGGATTATATCTTCATGCACTGCTTACCGAGACACGTAGGAGAGGAAGTAACGGACGACGTGTTCGAGGACGAAGAGCACAGCGTCGTCTTCGAGCAGGCCGAAAATAGGATGCGGACCGCTATAGCCGTGTTTGAGGACCTCATCTTAGGGATTTGAATTTTTAAACACTCCTCTTCCTTTAATAGTCCGGACCCGCGGAGACTCTCGCGAGAAACGCGTCCTCACGTATGTGATTGAGTAATAGGATAAAGGCGTACGTGATGAGGAACCTTAGGAGTATAAGCGTCCCGTTTTAATGAGAAGGCTCCTCCATCTCTACGTAATAATCTCCGCTCTTGTGCTAGCGGTATCGGATCATAGACTTATAATATATCTCGGAGCGTTGTTCTCGTACTACATATTATTAATAAGAAGAGTGAGGTTCCGGTCATTCGTTCTTCCTTTTATAGTAATAGAGGAAACCATCGCTTATTATCTCGGAGGGGGCCTACATGGCGAGGCTCATAGCTTAATACATGATCGGGTGCGTAGCGTACCGATATTCTTAGTACACTTCTATCTACGGTCGCGCTATACGATTAAAAGCGGGTGTGAGATCGATAAAATCGTACTCTCCGCAGGGTTACACGGGGCCTTTCGGGAAGTCATAGTTCCGAGAGCGTTCTCCTTAGGCTCCTTATTCATCGCTGGGATAGCTATATTTATCTACGGTTTTCCCCTATACTCCCTCGAGCCGAGAGGCGATCGTTGTTCGTTACTAAGACCTCGGGTAACTATACTCGCGGCCGAATTGATCGTCGGAATACTCCTCGCTATGCTCTTTCCCCGATAAACGATTTCTTTTCGTCGTATGGTCGAAAACGAATGAAGGGATACGTGGTGAACTTCCGTCTTAAGAAGCGTTCTCAGGTCACGCTATATAGACCCGACACGGTGATCGTGAGGATACCCGAGGGAGTAAAGGCTCACGAGCTTCTAGGGAAGAAGGTAATACGGAGGCACCCTAATGGAAAGGTAGTCATAAAGGGTCGCGTGATACGTGTACGGGGATCAAACAAGAAGGACCGCGTACTCGTGAGGTTCGAGAAAGGCGTTCCCGGACAGATAAGGCTACATCCGTACGTAGAGATCGTAACGTGATTTTTATCGGGCTTTTAAGGTTTATCTCACGAAGACGTTCGTCGCTTTACTCCTTAACGCGTTTTATAGGAGATTGAGACCACAGCTTTCCTCCTTCGTATCTTACTCGCCTAAGAACGCGGTAGCCGAAAATAAACGGATCTACATAAGCTCTAGGAGGCTAAAGAAGCTACTAGATTTTTAAAAAATCATCTTAACCCTATCGCCGCTGAGACTTTCATCGCCTCTAGTACGATCATCAAAACCGCTAAGGTAGCAAGCGCGCTCGCGGAAGAGGCGTACTGTAGCGCTAATAATATTACCCCTATCATCTGCATCTCCACCCCTATGAGGAACCTCGTCCGCGTCTTAGCGGATAAGCTCACCACGAGCCCTATGAGTATTAAGTATATCGATACCGCTACCTCGAGCACCATTCCTCACCTCCTGAGAGCTAACTATTACGGCCGCGAGACCTCCCGCTATAGGTATGATGAGCTCCTTTAGTACATCTATCGAGACCTCAGCATGACCCACGGAAGCGGCGGGGATATACTTGTATACGGCCACGGCTATAGCGAACGCTAGCGGTAAGGCTATGGCGACGAGCTTCGAGAGTCCGCTCTTTTCCTCCGCGTATCCCATGAACACGAGCGCTACCACGGATCCGGTATAAATCGCGAAGATGATGATTCCTATTAGCGTCGAGATGTAATCGAGTACATATAGGGAAGCGAAGAGTATAGCGGTACCCAAGCTAAACGAAGCGTATACGTCGTCACGACTTAAAGCGGCTAGCGTAGCGAAAAATGCCGCTAATAGGAGCACGACTTCCTCGATCATACCTTCTCCCCCTCCTTAATCTTGTACCGCTCATACATCTTCTGAGGCGTCTGTATTAGATCCTCGGAGAACGGTACGGAGGGATCGGGAGCCACGTTTATGTGTCCTAAGGCCCCCGTTGGGCATACGAAGACGCATATAGAGCAGAAGGCACAATGGTCGTAGTCGATCTGCGGATAGATCTTAAGGCGGTTCTTAGGATTATCGAGCTCCTCCCGCTTCACCATCGTTATCGCGTTGTTGGGACAGTTGCGTTCGCACATCCTACATCCGATGCACTTCATCGGATCTAGCGTGTGTTGAAGTCTCGCGTTAGGATGCCTCTCTATCGGTTCTTCGGGTATCTGAGTAACCTCGCGCTTCGACACGAAGAAGCGCTTAAGGGATAGGAGTAACGCGCGGAACACCATATCCTTCACCTCCGTAGCACTAGATATCCGGCCCGAAGTAAGTTTATGTACGCTAGCACCATCGCGATGCGCCGTCCGTAGCGGGCGATTTGATCAGGCCTATAGCGCGCTAGACCTCCGCGAAGCACGAAGAAGAGCCGCGTCACGAACGCTAGCTTTAGGATGAACCACCGCACGGACTTCTCTCCTATGGGGCCTATAGGGATCCCGTAGTATCCGCCCAAGAAGAGTATCGAAAGTAGAGAGCTTAAGGCGTATAGCGTTACGTATCCGGTAGCTATGCGCACCGCTAACATCACGCTCGTGTATTCGGTAGCGAGTCCGAAGGCTACCTCAGGCTCGGCTTCGGGAGCGTCGAACGGAGGCCTCTCCGTCTCTACTAGCGTGACGATTAGGAGCACGATAAACGCTAGCGGTAGATATAAGGCGAGGGGTCCGTGAGAGTTCTGCCGCTCTAATATAGCCTCCAAGTCCCGAGACCCTACGAGCCGAGCTATGGAGGCGATCGTAACGAGCTTAGCGGTCTCAAAGGCCACGAACGATATGATGCTCCTAGCTCCGCCCATAATAGAGTACTTGTTCATAGTCGACCGCGCGGCTACAGCGAAGATAACGGGCATAGCCGTAAACACGGCCGCGACGAATAAGAGGGAGTGTGGAATCTCTAGGAACGGTCCCTGAGGCCGTATGGGCATAGCCATGAGAGCGACTCCTAGGAAGACTATAGCGAGCTGGGGGACTATTACGTACGCGAGCTTATCCGCGCGCCTCGGTATGATGAGCTGCTTGATGAGAACCTTTAGTAGGTCGTAGAGCGTCTGTAGGATTCCCCGCGGTCCCGCGTGTTTCGGCCCTATCCTCGAGTGTATCCTCGCTAAGGTCTTCCTCTCTAACCGCATAGAGAGCATAGAGTATAAGATAAACGAGGTCGCACCGGGGAAGAACACTAACATCATCCGCTTCTCCATACCCATCACCTATCCAGATCCCCTGGGCACTCGTCTAAGCTAAGATGTATAGCGGGGATGTCGGCTATGCGTACGCCTTTAATGAGCTTTAGGAACGCCTGCATGAGCGTGGGGGATGGGGACTTGATCTTTACCCTATAGGGGTAAGGTCCCTTCTTCTTCGCTACGATATAATACAACATCTCCCCACGTGCCCGCTCGGTCCTAGCGTAAGCTTCACCGGGTTCGAACGTTAGCGTAGCCACGCGAGGCTTCGGAATCGCGAGTATCTTCCTCTCGTTCTTCGGGAAGCTCTGTGCGATCTTAACGAGCTTACGCACCATCTCCATACTCCTCCGTATTTCCTGATAGCGTACCCGAACTCTAGCGTAACAATCGCCTATCTCGTATATGTCCCCCTTCTCCGCCACCACGGGCTCGAAGTCTATCTCCTTATAATAGCCGTAGCCGTCCGCTTCCCTCACGTCGTACCTCACCCCGGATCCGCGTAAAGAGGGGCCCGTTACGCCTAACTCTATAGCCTCCTCGGGCTTTAGTATTCCGACCCCTATTAAGCGGCTCTGGAAGATCCTATTCTTTAGGAGCACGGTTTCTACGTCCTTAAGGCGTTCCTCGATCTTCTTGAACTCGCGCTCTATAATATCCGGAAGATCCTGAGGCATATCGTTCGTGAGACCGCCCGGTATGATGAACTCGGTTCCGTAGCGCCCTCCCGTCAAGGCTTCTAGAGCTATTAAAGCGCGCTCGCGCGCCTTGATGCTCCGCATGAACGCGGTGTGCTGACTCATCGCCCCTCCGGCCATACCGAGCCGGGTTAAGTGGCTCACGATACGGTTAAGTTCTCCGGCTAGCGTGCGTAGAACCTCAACGTACTCCGGCACTTCTATTCCCACGAGCTTTTCAACGGCCATCACGTACGCCCGCGTAGAGTTTATCGAATCGATGAAGCACGCCCTCTCGGCTAGGGGTATGTTCTGTAGTGCCGTGCGGTATTCCATAAGCTTCTCTAAGCCTCTGTGGACGTATCCGGGATCGAGCCGAGCGTCCTCGATATAATCCCCGTTAACCTTCACTATAAGCCTCACGGGGCCATATCCAGGGTGTTGGGGACCCCGATTTAACATGAAGTCGTAATATACCTTACCGTCCTTCTCCCGGGATCCTAACTCCATCATACCCATCACCTCTTCCTTCTCGCTGGAGGAACGTAATCCTTCCTTAGCGGAGGTATATCGTCCCGGTCGTGAGGGAGTAGGAAGCGCTTTATTCCGAGCTCTTCGGGAGGCTTCTGAAGGCCTTCGAACTCCACGCCCATGAGGTCCCACGTCTCCATCTCCCGCCGCCGGAATCCCGGTAATATATCGGTGACCGTAGGAACTCTAGGATTATCCCTAGGGACGCGCACGCGTATTATCGCGTCCTCGTTCGTCTCCACGTTGTGGAGCATGTATATGAGCTCTATTTCTCCCTCGTCTATGTGATCGACGGCTACGATCGTTACGGGCCTCTTAAACCCCTTAGCTTTGAGTTCTTTGATCTTCTCCCTAAGCTCGTTCGGACTTATTCTTTCCTCCATTCTTCGCCACCCCCATTAGTATCTTACGTAGCTTTACCCGACCCTTTATGATCGCCTCCGGCCTCGGGGGACATCCGGGCACGAACACCTTTATCGGGAAATGCTTCGGCACATCGTTTACTACCGAGTACGAGTCCCGATATAGCCCGCCGCCCGCGGCACAAGCGCCTACGGCTATTACCCGCTTAGGCTCGGGCATCCGATTCCGCACGCGCTTCGCTATCGGTAGAGCTTTCTTCGTTATGAGACCGGAGATGAAGTACACGTCCGATTGCCTAGGAGTGGGCATCGGCATTACTCCGTAGCGCTCTACGTCGAACTCCGAGCTTATTGAGGCTAGCATCTCCATCGAACAGCATCCCGTACAGAAGTGAACGGGCCGAAGGCTGTGACCGCGAATCCGATCACCTACGCCCATATCACCTCACCTTAAACGTCGCTCCTAGAATTATTCCTAATCCCGCTAGTATCGGAAGCGCTACCTCCTTAGCGATGTACGGTAGGAATATCGCGAAGACCGCGAACCCGTCCGCGGCTAAGAACGTCATGATCCGCCTAACATATTGCATCCTAAGGCGCCTCTTATCTTCTAGAGGATAATATCCCGCCTCATAAGTCTCGTCGTCCGCCTTTCTATGTTTCGGTGCTCCTATGAGATGAACGGACCGTAGGATAAGGAGGAAGATAATGCCCGCTAAGGTAGCTTCAAATATGCTGATAAGCGACATATTTGATCTCGTAGAACTTAATTTATTTTTATTATGCGCGCAGACGCATAAATGCTATCACGGCCGGAGCTTATCTATCTCATCCCGATCTTTACCTCGCCTTTCATACTATTAACGGGCCGTCGCGGGCGCTCCGTAGGGTTCCTCCTATCCGCCTTAGCGGTGCTTAGCTCCTTAATTCTCTCGATCAAAGCGTTTAAGGAGGTAGTCCTGGACTCCTCGAATCTCGTAGGCGAGGAAGTTAATCTGCGGGGATTTAAGATTACCCCTTACTATATCGACTCCGTATCGGCTGTGATGGTCTTGTTAGTATCGTTCATAGGGTTTCTAGTGGTCCTCTATAGCCCCGGATATATGACCGGAGAGCACGGGGCCTACGGCCTCAACCGCTACTACTCCCTAATCACCCTCTTCATAGGATCGATGCTCCTACTAGTTTCGACCCCCCACCTTCTACTCATCTTCGCGGCTCGGGAGCTAGTCGGGTTATGTTCTTATGCCCTAATAGGGTTCCGGAATCGTAAGACTACTACCGGTCCCGCGGCCGCTAAGGCGATGATCACTACGCGCATCGGAGACGTTTTACTGATCGCCGCCATAGGCCTCTTGTATTACTACGCTCATACCCTAGATATACGCTACATAGGAACGCTTAACGAAAACGTGAGACTCATAGGGACGCTCATCGTCCTAGGTGCGTTCGCTAAAAGCGCTCAGATACCCTTCATAGGTCGGCTTCGGGACGCCATGGAGGGTCCCACTACGGTATCCGCCCTCATACACGCGGCTACCATGGTAAACGCGGGCGTGTATCTAGTAGTGAGGAGCTTACCCTTACTTACCCTAGATACCTTCGATTTGTTGTTCGTGTCGTACTTCGGGGCCATAACCGCGTTCCTAGCGGCGACCATGGCCCTTGTAGATAACGACGTAAAGCGCGTGTTAGCGTATTCTACGATCTCACAGCTCGGATACATGTTCATGGCCGCTGGGGTAGCGGGTTACGCTGCGGCTATGTATCATTTAGTATCTCACGCGTTCTTCAAGGCCTTACTGTTCCTCTCCGCGGGCGTGGCGATCGTGGCTACGCACACGCGCGACGCTAGACGCTATAGGCTACGGAACAGCCTAAAGCTCTCCGCTATAGCCTTCCTTATAGGGGCTTTAGCCCTATCGGGAATACCCCCTACCTCAGGGTTCTATAGTAAAGAAGAGGTAATAAGCACGATAGCCGATAGCGGTCTCATAGGAGTATACGTCTTAGCCGTGCTCACGGCCTTCCTCACCGCCTTCTACATCTTCCGCATCCGGAGCCTATTATACTTCCGCGGTGAGCCTTATGAGGCTAAGGAGAGTCGGATACTACTCGGACCCATATACGTGCTCGTGATCGCGATACTAGCCTTCCCGCTATATCACTCCGATCTACTAAACCGGCTAGAGAAGGGCTACAACTTCGTAAGCGTCTACACCTTCGGATCCCCCATAGAGGTTCGGAAGTATGTCCCCACCATATTAGCCTCGATGGGGCTCATCCTCGGATTATACTACATAAAGTCCGATATACCCTCTCGGAGGCCTCTACGGTATCTCCTCTATCGCCGCTACTTCATCGACGACGTATACGCGATCATCGCTAAGGCCTTCGTGTATCTAGGAAGGGCGTTATACAAGTTTGATAAGGCGGTGGACCTCTTCTACGCTTACGTTTCTAAGGCCTTCACCGTCCTAGGAGGATACTTCGGGCGCTTACGTACGAGCTACGTGGGCTACGCGATACTCCTTATAGCCCTAGTGATCATAGGGGTGGTGATGGTCCTATGATCGAGTATGTTCTTCTCCTTTCGTTCGTCCTAGCCCTTGTAGGGTTTAAGTTACGTCATAAGGCTTATCCCCGGATCTTATCGATCATACGGGCTTATCCGCTATACGAGTACTACGTCGCGGGCGAGAACATGAGATACGCTTACGATCTACACAACGGAGTCTCCTTCGCGCTAGCGTTCGACGGATACTCCGCGTTCCTCACGCTCCTCATTATATTCGTCCTCCCCATGGTGTTACTACTAGACGAAGAAAACCTTATAGGCGAGGCGATGCTCGCGGAGGCCTCGCTCATAGGCGTCTTCCTCGCGCGCGACATCGTCCTCATGATGATCTTCCGGGAGATATCACTAGTAGCCGTGCTCCTAATGATACTAAAAACGGCCTCCAAGAGGACCGCGATGATGTACTTAGCGTTCTCTCAGGCGGCCGTGTTACTAGCTCTCATACCTATATTCTACGCGTTCTATCACGTAGGATCATCCACGTTCGAAGCTCTATCCGGATATTCATTACCGAAAAAATACGCGCTCGCCGCGATCATAGGGTTCGGCATAGAAGTCCCCCTCTTCCCCTTACACACTCGGTTTATCAATACCCTAAAGGAGTCGAACGTCTCCACGGCTACCGCGTTGATGTTCCGTAACGGAATCTTCGGACTCTTCCGCGTGATGTACTTGTTCCCTATAGTAAAGGATCGGTCCGCGGTGTTCTTCCGGCGGGGAACCATATCCGTCTTCTACGCTTACCTCTCCGCCTTCGGCACTTCGAGAATACGTGAGCTCGTAGCTTATCTAGCGATGGGTCACATGAGCTTCGCCCGGATCGCGTTACCTAAGCTCGGCGTCGCTACTACCGGAGCCCTATATTACATGTCCGTACACCCTCTAATACTAGCTCCTCTCCTAGGAATCTACGGCACCATGAGATCCCTCTTCGGAACGGAGGACCTAAAGGAGATCAAGGACTTCCTACATAAGCCGGTGTTCGGAATAACTCTAGCTCTATCGTTACTCCTAGCCGCTTCCGTCCCCGTATCAGCCGGATTCGTGGCCGAAGTACTTACGATAATAGGTATGATGAGCTACGGCCCTATAGCGCTGATCCCCGTGTTCGCCCCCGTGATACTCATGGGCGTGGCCGTATACTACATACGGCTCGTGTTATACGGACCTAAAGAGAAAGAGGGGAAGGAGATCGACGGTAAGCGCGCCGCGGCTATCGCTATACTCATCATCGTCGCGTTCCTAATAGTACTACGGAGCACCCCTATAGAGGGTATTAAGGAGGTGGTAGGATATGTATGAGGTATTCTTCCTAATTCTATCCGTAGCGCTCGTGATAGGCGCTTATATAAAGAAGCCGAACGTGTGGCTGTGGATATCCTCGATCTTAGCCGCGATACCGTTTCTTTCCTACGTCTTCGACTATACGGGCTTAGGGACGTATAACGCCTTCGTGGCCTTCGTAAGCCTATCCGCGGCTCTAGCGATGTTCTTCTCCGGATTCGCTTTAGACCGTTATCCCACAGCTTCCTCCCTAATCATAGCTTCCGCTATGGGAGCCCTCGTCGCGGCTATGAGTAAGAACCGGCTCCGGATAATCGTAGGGCGGGAGCTAGGAAGCGTACCCACTTATCTATTAGTAGCCTATGAAGGAAGGTATGAGGCGGCTAAGAAGTACGCCTCCGTGGGCATCATAGGATCAACGCTCATGCTACTAGGGCTAGTTATGTACGCGATCTCGATGGGGACGCTAGAGCTCTTAAGTATCGTGGACGACACGCTCGCGCGTATAGGGGCTATCTTCATACTCACGGGAATGCTCGTTAAGCTACCCGTGTTCCCAGTACACGGTCGGCTCGTAGACGTGTTCGATAACGGATACTCTAGGAGCTTACCACGGATCGCTTCCGGAACTAAAGTCGTGGTCTTCGCGGCCCTAACTTATGCCGTAGTAAAGAGCCTCGGGGTATACGATATAAGGCTATACCTAGCTATCCTCATCGCGATCTCGATGACTTATGCGAACATAGCCGCGCTATACGAGGAGGACGTCCTAAGGATCCTCGCTTATTCCACGATAGCGCACGCAAGCTACGCGGCCATAGCGTTAGCGGCTTTGACGAATCAGGCCCTCATAGGGATGCGGATACACATACTCGGTACCGCGGCTATGAAGGGAGGACTATTAGCGTTCATAGTAGTAGAGGGGATAAGGAACCTAGAGGACTTAGCCGGATTAGTGAAGCGTAGACGGATCGCTGTAGCCTTCATAGCGTCCGTACTAAGCCTCATCGGAATCCCTCCGTTCATCGGATTCCGGAGTAAGTATCGGTTATTCATGGGAAGCGTCGGCACGGACTTCCGGCGGCTCGCGGTGCTTCTAATAATTAACACGGTGATCTCTATCGGATACTACGGAAAGCTCATCACTAAGGCCTTCGAAGACGGTGAACCTAAAGCTAAGGATCATAGGCTCCTCGCCATAGCGATCGTAATCGTACTTATGCTCTCCTTACTCCCGCGGTACCTCTTCGACTTCGCTTCGGAGGCTATCTCCGCGGTTATGTGATTTTTTAATCAAAAACCTTCCTCCCTAATCACTTCTACGAATCTTAAGAGCTCCTCATGGCGCCTCTTTGCCTCCGCTAATATTTCTTCATCGCGAGTATGCTTAGAAATCCGCTCGTATATCTTCAAGAGCTTCTCGTTCGCGTGTTTTATGAAGCCGTTAAGGTCCCTTCCCTTTCTAGCCCCATAAGCTATCGCCCTATATGCACCTATGTACCCGGTAGCGTCCAAGAGATCAGCGATCTTCAACGCTAGCGATTCCTTATTACTCGGCTCTTCTCCCCGCGAGTGTTCCTCTATTACCTTCGCGACGCGCTCCGCATATTCCTCTAGCCCCACTTCTCCTAAGATCTTTTTAGCGATCTTGGCCCCTATAAGCGCGTGCCTCTCACGATCTATCTCCGATGCTATGTCGTGTAGTAATGCGGCTAAATATACGACGAAGGCGTCCGCCCCTAGGCGTTTAGAAGTCCGCATGGAGAGCGTCTTCACGCGCTTGACGTGACTCCACCCGTGATCGTCCGGCCGCTCGCTCATGGCCTTCTTTACCATACATTCGACCGTCTTCACCCTCTCCTCTATCTTGATCACCTCTAAGAGGTTGAAGAACGCCTGCATATGAGCGGTAATCCTCTTCTGTAGCGGAGCTTTTAAGCCGGTCTCCGTCGTGATCGCGTGTCCGTATCTCGTGGCGTATCCCGCTAGACTATCTGGTATCTTATATACGATCACACCGTCCCAAGGGGCGTCCGCGTTATGCGTCCTCTCGAGCTCCTCCTTCGAACATATCCTTAAAGAGGTAACCTTAGGCCTCGCTAGTAGGTAATCTATTCCGTCCCTAAGCTCATCGAGCACGACGTAGAAGCAATCGTCGTACCCTTCGTGCATATCTATCGTATAATGAGGCTTAAACTCGTCGAGGAACTCTTGTACGGCCTTTACCTCAGGAGGGGCCTCCGGAGAACCGAAGAAACGGTTATAATTTCCCAAGCGTCCGCTTTTCGATACGTAGCTCGTGAACCCTCTACCGTATAGTCCCACTCCCTCGCTCTTCGGTTGATTAGCGGGCATGAATATATGCCTCCCTAAGAGCTCCTCATATACGGTAGAACTCTCGCTCATAGCCGTAGCTATGCGGTCGTTGATCGCATCCTCACCCTTATCGTCCTCGGGAGGGGCGAAGGCTATGATCACTTTATCGTAATCCGCGAGTAAGAGAATACCGTCGTCATATATCTCGCGCCCGTGTTTTTTGATGAACTCCCTTAGCTCCTCATATTTCTCCGGAGGCTTTTCACCGGTGAGTTCGCTTAATATGGTAAGGAATCCCACGTGTCCGGCAGGGTCGCGAATCGGTACGCGCCTAAAGCGAAAATCGTCCGGATCTTTAAAGCGGGACACTAGCCTTAAGGCCGCTAAAACTCCCGCTGGTTCGTCCCCATGAGCTCCTGCTCCTAGGAATATCCTTACCTCTCCCTTACCGCTCTCGCACCCTACGATAGGCCTTCCGCTCCGATCGCGAGTAAGTTCCTTCCTAATCATTTGGTGTATACGCGGGTTTCCCTAGAAAACCTAGGCCTTTGCGGGAGTAAATCTCGAGGCGATCGTGGTGACTTATGAGAATCGCGAGTGTGTAAAAAACTTCAAGCCTCGGATCCTACTCCATAATCTAGGAACTCCATTAGATCTAGGGCTACGAGCTTAGCCTTTAGCGGGATTCCGTCCTTACTCCGTCCGCGGGCCTCGTAGTACTCGTCGAGCATCCTGTTGAGCTCCTCTTCGCTTACATACATGCCCTTAGAGGGTCCTTCGGGTATCGGCTCGTGCATCACGCGCCGCGGTAGGGTGTCGTCCTTGCGCGTGAATCCAGCGCGTACGTTGAAGAGCCTCGCCACGTTCACGATCCTCTCTCCGATAGCTAGGAGCTCGGCATTAGTGGGCCTCCGTCCATATACGGCTTCGATGAGCTCGGGTATGCCCTCTAGGTAGAACATGTGTCTCGAGAACTTACAGATGCCGGTAGCGTCGTATACGGCCATCAGGTCCTCGTGTATCTTCACCTCGAATCCCTTACCTTCGGCCTTCGTGCGATCGACGTTCTCGAACACCCGCCGCTTTCCTACTAGCTCGGTACCGTATACTACAGCCGTTAAGTGGTCGGCTCCGCGGTACGATACGGCTACAGCGAGCGCCATGCCCTTGATTCCGCGTACGTCGTAAGCGGGAGGCTCCATACCCTTTACGTGTATCGCGAACTTGAGCGGTTCATCGGTTCCGAGCTTCTTCGCGAGCTTCTCAGCGGCTACCTTAACTCCGTCCGCTAATAGCTCCCCGACCTTACCCTCGCGGTAAGCCATCTTCCTCAGAGCTTCTAAGGCCGCCTTCCGATTACCGAACGTGAGCTCTAGACCGTCTAGGTCCTCGGGCTTTAGGAAGCCCTTCTCGAACGCCTCCATAGCCCGGGCTATCGTGAGTCCGGCGGATATAGCGTCCATTCCCAGCCTGTCGCACATCTCGTGTAGTTTCGCTACGGCAGGGAAGTGCGTGATATCTAGAGCTCCTCCTAGCGAGTATATCGTCTCATACTCGAGTCCCTCCACGCGGAAGTGTCCGACTTCGGTATCGTCTCCCTCTATGTAGCGTCCACAGGGCTTCGTACACTTGGGACACGGATGAAGCTCTACGGTATACTTCGGGGCCCGGTTATAAGGATCTACGGGACACTTATGAGGCTCCTTTAGGTCCACGCAGGTCTTCCGATAGCCCCGCTGCCGGTTGCGGGAGGGGAACGTTCCGCGCTCGCGGTTCATCCGGTCGAAGAACTCGGCGGTACCGTAGTTCATGTCGTCCTTCGTAGCCGGGTGTTCCTTGATGATCTTAGCCCGCTTAGCTATGAGCTTCTTGAGCATGTCGGGCTTAGCTACGGGTACCTCCTTAGTGCCCCTCACGAGTATCGCCTTAAGCTTCTTAGAGCCCATTACGGCTCCTAGCCCTCCGCGTCCGAACTGACGCTCCTCAGAGTCTATATCGGCTATGCGTAGTAAGTTCTCCCCCGCGGGACCGATGGCGGCGGTGGCGAAGTCGGTGCCGAAGTCCGCCTTTAGGTGCCCCTGTACCTCTATAGCGTCCATTCCCCGATACTTAGAGGCGCTCTTGATCTCCACGTGGTCGTCGTCTATGATGAGTAAGCTGGGCTTCTCGGCAGCGCCTTCTATAATTAGAAGATCTATTCCGGCCTTCTTTAACGCGGGCCCTATAGTGGCTCCCGCGGATGAGCGCATGATCGTCCCCGTTAACGGGCTCTTCGCTCCGGCCATGGTCTTCGAAGCCGTGGGTATTCCGGTTCCTACTAAGGCTCCGGGGGCGAACATGAGCTTGTTCTCGGGCGATAGAGGATCGACCTTAGGATCTACCTCCTTTAAGAGATAGTACGCTATGTAACCGAATCCGCCTAAGAAGCGCTTATGAACGTCCTCAGGAATGTCCTCGAACTTAAAAGTACCGTCAGTTAGGTTTACACGGAGAAGTCTCGGCATACGATTGATTATGAACGAACATTCAAAATTCATTTCCCAAAAAACCTCGCGAACTACCCGCGCTTATGATTTCTCTAACCTTATCCGCGAGCTTTCTATGAGCTTCCCTCAAGAACTTGCGGATCCTCTCACACGTCTCTTTGTCGACGTAAGCGATTTCCTCCTCCTCGGGGCCCCTCGTAAGGTACACGAGGCATCTATTCTTCTTCGTCGGCTTCAAGAAGAGACTGCTACTAGGCAGAAACGTTTTGTACCTCTTTTTCCCTAGGATTTCCGCCTTGCCGTTCTCGTATATCTTAATCTCCCGCTTGTTCCCCTCTACGTCCTCGAAAGAGATCTCGCTCAAAGGCTTACCCTCGAGCTTCGAGAGGGTATCACGCGAGATTCTTATGGACTTCATCACCCGGGCGTCCAACGCTTTCCCCAGCTCCTCGAAGGCCCTTTTATCGAACGTGCCGATCTCCCCTCCGTCCTCGTAGAGCGATAGAGAATATACCGTCTTATACGTGCTGGGGTCCGTCTTAAGGAAGTAAACGGCTATTATCACTAAGAAGAGCCCCATGCCCCAAAATAGTAATATGGTGTCGAGATAGTCGCGAAACATATAACCGAACCGGAACATCATCGCGGCGAGCACGATGAAGAATATCGGCTCAAGATCGGGGTAGTGGCGAGTGTAGTAAATTATAGGCCTATAGAGATCGCGAATCTCGAACCTCTTATCCGAGGACCTTATTTCGGCCGTCAAATCGTCATATCCGACGAACTCCCGAACCTTGTTCTTAATGTCCTTAAACGTCGTCCTCGTGATGATATTCCCCATAAAATCGTGCCGATTAGGGAATTTCTTTTTTATAGTTCGCTACCAAAAATAGCACGATCACACGGTCGCTACTTCATCGTCGTAGTAGAACTCTCTCCCCATGTTTATCGGCTTGTTGTAACCGGCTCCCTTCTCGATCTTCTCGATCCTATAAAGCGAGGACTTGTACCGAATCTTCTTCGGGGGAACCTTAATGGGAAGCTCCTTCCGCCCGCGCGTCTCCTCGTAGTAACCCC
>JAMOTR010000037.1 GCA_027068385.1 Candidatus Heimdallarchaeota archaeon | reverse complement strand
CCCTAAGCTAAAACAGCTCATGCGCCGCGTGGCCTCTTTAGATATCGATAAGTCGAAGGCCGAGATACTATTAGAGATCATAGAGAAGAAGTTCCGCGACCTCATCGAGGTAGCCGAGAGGAACGCACGCGATAACGGACGCGAGATTATATACATGCGCGACCTTCCGCTCACGAAGGGCTTCCTTCGTTCGATGGAGGAACGGAAGAAGCTCCTCTTAACGGCCGAGGTGGATCTCTCGCCAATCCTCGCGGTCGTCGCGGAGGTGACACCGTTTACCGTATCCGACGAGCTACGCGAGAACCTTCAGGACATCGTGGGCGCGTTAGTGTACATCGTGGGAAACACGATAAAGCTCGTCGAGCCCGACTCTAGGAGGCCCTCTAAGGAGGCTATAGAAAGGGCTTCTAAGATCTTAGATCTCACCCTATGAGGTCGTTTTTATCCGGTTTCAAACGCTTTTCTTTCGCTTAACCTTCACGTATTATGCCCACGAATTTGCCCGCCGAGGTGCAGAGCTTGTACGACGAATACCTATCCGTGCCCGAAGGGGATATTAAGAGGAGGATCGAGCTACTCGAGAAGCTCATAGCCTTAACGCCCAAGCATAAGGGTACAGAGAAGCTACTAAAGCAGCGGAAGACGAAGCTCGCGAAGTTGCGCGAGGAGCTTAGGAAGCAAGAAGAGAGGCGTAGGGGAGGGAA
Source organism: Candidatus Heimdallarchaeota archaeon (assembly GCA_027068385.1). GTDB lineage: Archaea > Asgardarchaeota > Njordarchaeia > Njordarchaeales > JAMOTR01 > JAMOTR01. Next base: position 6,171 of record JAMOTR010000037.1, on the reverse strand, counting down.
GGACGCGCGGACGATAAGGAAGACGGGGGACCTCGTCGCCACCGTAATATACTTTTCCGACGTCTCCCGGCTCATAGAGAGGCTCGGAGGAGAAGTACCGAAGAACGCGCCCGTGAACCTCACGCTCGACTCTAAAGGGGCCTTAATACAATTAGTCGTACCCCCTCCGATATATCCGGGCCTCTCGGAATCCTCTCTCTTCGGCCGCTATAAGAACCTCTTCGTGAACGCGGACGTCTTAGTGTTCATCATATATAACTTAGAAGAACTACGTCAGATCGCCCAGGAGATTAAGGCGATGCGCATCATACCGATGAGGCGCCCGAAGGTGATCGTGGAGAAGAGGGCGTACGGAGGCGTACAATTTAACAGGCCCGTCTCCGAGGGGCTTAAGGACTATGCCGAGACGTTTTATAGGAACGCTTACATAAGGATCGAGGAGGAAGTTCCGGAGGAGATCATAAAGGCGGCCCTGGATCCGAGGAACGTCTTTAAGCCCGCGGTGTTCATGGTCCCCGAGGGGCTCATAGATAAGATACGCCTCGAGAACGTACCCGTGGTGAAGTTGTATGACTTAGAATCGTTGGGCGAGGCGATCATCAAGGCCGCGGGTTACATGCGCATATACACGAAGACCCCCGATGGTAAAGTATCTAATAAGGCCACGCTGATGCCCATAGGATCGACCGTAGGGGACTTGGTGGAGAGATTAGAGGGGGTCATAAAGGCTAGGAAAACCGGTCGCATAGAGGCGCGCGTTCGGGGTAGAAGCGTGAAGTTCCCAGGACAGCGCGTCGGTAAGAATCACGTGCTCATGGACGGTGACGTCGTGAGGCTCTTATCGATATAAAAATCGCGTGATCTCGCGCTTCAGTTCGTCGGGCACGATCGCGAGTATTTTCCTAGCCTCCTCCTCGTCCGTAGTGACGTACGTGTATAGGTAGCTCGGGGTGCGGAACTTGATCTTTATCGTTCCATCCTTGTTCCTCTTTATCCTTACTTCCTTAGACCTGGAGACGAGCTCCTCTATACGCTTCATGAACTCCTCCCGACTCTCGTTCTCGTACCTTAATACCCTCCTCGGCATCTCTTCATCACCCCGAGCGAATATTTTCCATTAACTCCCCTCCTCTATTTTCTCGCCCTTCACGAGGAGTAAGTCGATGACCTTAGCCTTCTTTTTCTTCTCTAATTCCCTCACGATCCTCTTGAGTTCATGTGCGTCGTTATCGTGAAGCATTATGATCAAGGCCTTTTTATCTAAAGCGGGAACGTCACCAACGAACACAACGTCGTTATAGCGGTGGATCAAGTCGCGAATTTTTCTCACGTTGCCGTCGTTAGGTATAATTATGAACATTCTTTTAGGAGCACCCATATGGGGGAAAGCACGATATTTTTAATCAAAAGCCCGAACACGCGCGAACTTCCTCTTTTATCATTAACGAAAAATTCCTCATCTTCTTCTTACGCCCCTATTACGTTCGCGATAAACGATGCCGAATAGAGGATCAAATAGACGACCGCGAGATATAAGAGTATCTCCATAGCCCTCCTCACCCTCTTATCCTCTATACTCCCTCTCCGCTTCACCTGTATTTTCCCTTCCGGATAGGAAATCTCCGTCGCGTACCAAACGAAGGCCTTTCCTATCAGCACGAAGCCCACGGTCCCCGATAGCATAATCGTTAGAATGTACACGATCTCATTCGGCCGGTATACGGAGAACTTCGCGCTGAGCGATATCGCTATCGTTATGAGCGTGAACACAATCGCGCCCAGAATACCGTAGACCTTATCCTTCGTACTCTTTACTTCCCTCTTGTATATGCGTTCCGCGTATTTACCCCCGCGCTCGTACGATATCATCGAGTCTCCCGTTAAGTCATACGACGGCTCGAATAATACGTCTATGTATGTATCGTAGAACGCTTTCATGAAGAAATATCCGAGCCGCGCGCCCGCGAGGAGTATACCGAGCCGGTGTAGAGCGTAATAGAAGAGGAGGTCCCTATATAGGCTTAAGAGACCGTCCGCGGCTAGGACTATAGCGGATAACGCGGAGAGGAATAATAGCGGCTTCGCCTCCCTATATTCCTCCTTAGCCTCCTTTACTATCTCCTGAACCTCCGAGTGAACGCTTAAGAGCGTGTGGAGGGAGGATGATACGGAGTTCGATATGAGTAGTATTTGTTCCCTCACCGCGTCGATGACGTTCAGGAGCTCGATGATCTCGTAGGCCCCGATCCTCTTTAATATAAGTATTCCGTTATGTATGTACCCGCCTATTTTAATTATCTTAATGCCCCTATTTACGAAGATACCCTCTAGGTCCCGTACCCTCTCGACCCTCACGCCTTCTACGGTTCCCGACACGTTAGCTAGGATCTTCGATACGTACGTCGCGAACTCGTCGGCCATGAACGGATCGAGCGTCTCGATCACCCTAGTAATAGTATAAGATGATAATACGCCCGCGTCCGAGGCCCCGTCTATGAGGACGAACGCGAGTAATATGTACTTAATCGCTAGGAGGACGTCGCGTTCGTCCTCCCCATCTATTTCTATGGACATATTAACGCTCATCGTGTGCCTTATGCCCAAGTATTCCTCGAGATATCTCCCGAAGCTTATGATATAAACGGAGCCGAACGAGTAAACGAAGAACGTATCATCATCTATCGCGCGGACGAAGGCGTAAGAGAAGTGATTTAATATGTCTTTAACTATGAGGACGCAATAGCTCGAGATCTCCCTTACGAGGCGAATAGCCCCCTCTCTTAACTTTTCACCGAGCTCTATGCCGCTTCCTCCCTTAGTAGTCGCCTTAAACTCCTTTAGCGGCTTTACTATATTCCTGTCGAACGCCCTCAGAAGGGATTCCTTGATTCCCTGGGGCGCCCTTCTTTCGATCCGCTCCTTCGTATTTTCCGCCCGTTCGTATAGACGAGACTCTTCGGCCCCTCTTTTTTCCACGCGCTTTAATTCGTTCTTTATACTCGAGAGGAGCATATGCACGAAGTAGATCTCCTTCGTCTTGTTCGCTAGCGACATCATCGTTAGCCGAGAGTTGGGCGGTAAGGGTAAGCGTATGTTTATTCCGTTCACCAGCGCCTCTTCGTAATCGGAGACCGTCGACTTTTGTAAACCATAAGCTAAGAACCTATCTAAGATCGAATCCCCCTCTCTTCTTTTTAATATGATCTCCATCTTCATCCGAGCGTCGTCTAGCTCATCATTTGAGATAATAAACGTTTCCGGATTCCTAGCGAGCGCGTGAACGGAAGTGACGAACGGCTTAAGATACTCTATAAGGGGGAGTTCGTATATGTTTACCAATAGGGATAGGGGTCTTTTCATTCGAAGGATTAGAAACGTTCCGTTTTAAAAATAATTTATTTAAGCGCTGTTCGTCGGTCGTTCCTCTGTTTGTAGTACTCACATATATCTTCCGCGATCTCCGATACGCTCTTATTGACGTATCTCTTCGATATTATCGAGAGAATATAGTAAAACACTATGAACTCCACCTTCACTAAGTTTATTAGAGCGGGGTCGTTAATCGGAACGACATTGCAACCATTTTCGATCGATATGAACGTAACTATCCCTTCTACCTTTTTCTTTCTATTCATCCCCTTCAAAAGCTCAACCGCCCTCGTTATTGTGTCCTTCACCAATTCGTCGAACGCCTTCATTCTTTCCTCCTCGTTACTACCAAGAGCGTTAAGAAATCTCTTTCCCGCCTCTTTAATATCGGGGTCCCCGTCCTTTATCGCTTTTATAATTGAGGATACAATAGAGTTGGGGTCTTTGTTGTAGATATCCGCGATGAACGTGTTGAGCTCGCTTATTATCTTATCGTATACCATATACGGGAAATAAACGTCTACACTCTTACGGAGAATGTCCGAGGGGTCCAGAGAGGAAAGGATTCTTACTAAGATCTCGGGGTTAAGGGCCTGTACGGACCCCGATGTTTTAATAAACGTTCTTTCTCCTTGGCGCTCCCCGTATTTAACCGTAAAATGAGCATATATATGAGAAAGGGCCTCCGAAATCTTCCTTAACTCCTCCACGGTTTTCATTAGTCATCCGAGATCATCTCTTTTATCGTTTGAGAAAGGCACAAAAAGTGGAAGTCATTTATTCATAAATCATTTCCCGTATAAATGAGCGGAATGGACGATGAAAAAGCGGAAAAGCAAATTACCATAATATCGAGGTTTTTAAACTCGGTAATTAGGCTAACCGGTCTGATCGTGGTCGTTTATACGCACCAGAACGTGTTGGGGAATATGTATAATAAAGCCGCGTATATGTTCGCCCACGACGTGCTATTATTCCTAAAGAGGAAGGCGGACGAGCTAAAATCATTTGAGAACGCCTATAGGGTATCGAAAACCTTCCTTAATTACGTAGATCACGCTTATAACGCGCTCTTAAGTAGCGTAGAGAACGTCTTCGGAAGAATATATAGGAGGCTTCCGATCGGAATGAGCCAGGCTACGGAGTCCGACGTTAAGACGACCATAAACCTCGACGCATATTTCCGCTCCATGGGGAAGGTAGCAGAGCTAATATACGATAAATACTTCCTTAAGGGCGCGGGCGAGAAGCTACAGGAGATATACGAGAAAGAAGACGAGAGGGCGTTAAATAACCTCTACTTAGAGTACATGACGGTGGGGTGACGAATATGGACTACGAGCTCATATATCACATCATAAAGACGGCCGAGGAGATCTCTGAGACGGCTCATAATATACTAAGCGAGCCGAAGGACTTCAAGAGGCTCAGCAGCATGGCGAACCTCGCGACGCCCTTAAAGATTCACGACGTGTTCTTCAAGGTACTCGCGCACATATATAGGCTAGCCGATGAAGCGGGCGAGGAGGACGTTAAGAGGAGGGCTAAAGAGGTGCTCCTAAAGATGGTGAAGAACATACACGCGCCCATAGCTATCCTCGGAGCCATCGAAGAAGGTGAGAAACTAAGGTCGATAGAGGGCGAGGTGGCGATCCCCAACGGTAACATAAGCTACATTCCTTACGTTATACTAGATCCCTCGGAAGGCTTGGTCACGGTATTGTACTTCGACGAGAACGAGGACCTCATCATAAGCGAGCCGATACCGTTAGGGGAGGATCCGAAGAACAAGGAGATACTGAGGAACCTCATCGTTTCCACCGTGATACCCATGGGGGCCGTGGTAGGAAGGAGAAGGGTGGCCGAAGGGTCTCGGATATCGCTATACGAGAGCGTGAAGAGGCTCATGGGTAAAAGCTACGATAAGATCTCGGAGATCATCGGGGAGCCGATCTTGAGGCGTTATAAGAAGGACGGTAAGGGTTACATAATTCCTATAGGCATGAGTCACGTCCTTCCCCGGGAGGCGTTCGTTCAGGAATACTATGAGGAGGAGCTCGGGGAGTTCGTCCCGATCTCGAGGCCCGTCCTGTTTAAGCCGAAGAAGTTTAGGGGCGTGGGTAACTTGAGCGTGCTATTACACGGGACTAGAAGGAGGTGGATCAGGGAGTTCGAGATAAAGAGCCTCATAAAACTCATAAAGGAGGAACTAAAGAGGCTCGGGCGGCGCGAGGTGGACCTAAGCGGGCTAAATCCCGAAGAGGTGGCGATAGCTCTTAAGAAGTATCTAAACGAAGGCAAGAACATCATACTTATATCGCACGTGTCCTCGGACCTGAGGGCGGATTACAAGTATAAGATAGTCGTTCCGAACGAGAAGACCGAGAGGGGATACGTGGAGATATTCATAGACGAAATCATGCGCGCGACTCAAGTGTACGAGCGCGGCCTCGCGATAATCTTCGGATGCCTAGGGGCCGCTGCGGTTCCGTTAAGCGGCACGATGGGAATAGAAAGCGTGGACCGGAGCGTCTCCGTGTCCTTAACTTTAGCCGCTAAGGGCTATAAGTACACCGTAGGGACTGTTCGGGAATCCATAGATAAATACTTCGACGAGTTCTACAGCGAGTTCTTGAGGCGCGTAGTGTTAGAAGAGGAGGATCCCGTAGTAGCCTTATCGAGGGTGAAGTACGAGCGCTACGAAGAGGGAGAAAGGTTCATGCGGCCGCTTCCCGTGATATACGAGATACCCGTATGAGTTTTTGGTTAAACTCTAGCGCCTCTATTAAGATGATAAGGCTC
>JAMOTR010000036.1 GCA_027068385.1 Candidatus Heimdallarchaeota archaeon | reverse complement strand
GATCTATGGTATCGTTCGGGGCCTTATAGGGATAACTCTCGCTAGATACATAAGCGAAGAGTTCTCCGTCTTGTTGAGCGTGCTTACCGCGGGAGGCTTCTTGTATGCGGCGATACTCCACGAGTATTCCCAGGCACTCTCGACGTACGTCCTCATATTAATAGGAATATACGCGGTTACGTTCGTATTAGGCGTACTAGCTAGGAAATACCGGCCCTTAGTTCGGACGATCGGCATCATCTCAGCGTTCGTGTACGTGATTTACCATTACGCCATGTATAAGACGGGTTTACGGATAGGATCCGCGTTCGTGTACGCGTTCTTCGTTACCGGAACCCTCCCTCTCATCGTAACCGTGGGTAAGTGCATGGAAGAAAGCGTGCGCAAGCGGATAAAGAGGCCCGTTCTCTTCTATCACGCGCTCGCCTTCTTCTTCGTAGGGATGTTCTTCCTCGTCGAGTTCTTCTTCGTACTCCTCGATGCCGTGTTTGTAGCGTCCTTGTATGGAGCAAGTAGTATAGGAATAGGAGGCGTGATACTCGCGCTTCTTACGATCGTGAGCTCCTCGGTAGTACTCACCGCGGGAGATACGCTAGTTGTAGCCGCTGTAGTAAACCCTTCGGCCGTGAGCGACGCGTTATCGATATCGTTCAACATGGGGCTCCTTTTCGGACCAAAACGCGCTATAGTATATCTTAAGGTAGTTCTAGCCGTCGTAATAGTAGTCCTGTCGATCGTCGCAGCGAGTAAGGAGAAGGACGAGGAGAAAAGTAAGAGAAAGATCTCCGAGGGCTTAGAAGAGGCAGCGTACGTCTTCTCCTTAGACGATATCCTGTATCTATTCTATCCGTACATAGCGGCTATATGGGTATACGAAAAGGACTACGAGAGCAAAATGGCCGCGGCTATGGTGGTGCTCTCCGACGCGTTCCTCTTACTCGCCTTCGCCCTTCTATCTTCATTATATACCGTAGTACTCAGCCTCACCGTATCCTTCATAGGAGGAGTGGCGCTTTACTACGTCGTACACATAGCTTTCCCCGTCCAACTCACGATATACGACGCGATAATCATGGGCCTCTCACTGTTCCCGGTCGTGTACGGAGTAATGGGACCGATCTCCGCGGCCGCTAAAGGCGAGTTCATGAAGGACCTCATAGAGAAGAGGAAGGATGAGATAGAGAGGATCAAGAAGGTTCAGAAGGAACTAAAGAAGGAGAAGGAGAAAGAGGAGGTAGAGGCGAAGATGGAGAAGATAGAGATGCTCGAAAAGGGCGCGAGGGAGATTATGAAACCTACTTCTGAGGAGATACGCTCGTTCATGAAGGACCTCATAGAGATGTCCAAGAGCGTCGACGTATCTCCTAGTCGGTTCGGATTAGGTACACGTAGATCGATAGAAATCATCGAGGCGAAGTCGAAGAAAAAGAAGTCGTCGCGAGTTTTTTCATGCCCGTGCTCGTTTTCGATGCGGACGGAACGCTATATCTACATACGAATCAGAAGCAAGCGTATCTTAAGGCCCTCGGGGCGGACTATGCGGAGGAGCGGGAGACGTTTAAGGCTGAGGCTAGGAAGATAGGAGACCCGACGTATATGAATCAACGCGTGTTCTTCGCTTTAATAGCCGGAGGAAAACCACACGAGGCGATAAGGAAGGCTCACGAGCGGCGGCAGGTGTTCCGCGAAGAGATACTTAAAGAAATCGAACCCTCCCCCATCACGAAATTACTCCCGAAGTTATACGATAGGTACCCAATATTAGTCGCGAGTAACGATACGAAGGACTTCCTCATCGATAAGCTAGCGAAGGTGGGAGCTCTACCGTACATACATCACGTATATACCGCTAGCGACTTCGGAATATTAAAGCCGCACGACGCGTTCTTCGTGAAGCTGAGGAGCGAGATAGAGGAGCGCTTCGGGCATACAAGGATGATCTTCGTGGATGACCTAGAGGAGAACGTGGAGGCGGCTAAGAGGAACGGGTTCGAAGCTTATAAGCCGGAGGAGTTCCTCGAGATAGTACATGAGTCTATTTTATGATTATTTTAACTCGAACCCTTCATGGATTACGCGTTCCCGATCATAGAAGCCGATGAGCTAGCGTACGTAATTAAAGCTCTAGAAAACAGGGTATGCGCGTCCGGTAAGATCGTAGCGGAGTTCGAGAGGCTCTTCGCTGAATATGAGGGGGTAAAGCACGCGATAGGCGTGTCGAACGGAACGGACGCGATATTCTTAACGATGCGCGCACTGAACGTTAGGGGTAAGAAGGTGGCCGTGCCGGCCATGACGTTTTTCGCTACGGTGGAAGCCGTGATCAACGCGGGAGGGATACCCGTATTCGTAGATATCGACGACACGTATACGATAGATCCCGAAGACCTCGCGAGTAAGGAGTTCGACGTAGTGATGCCCGTGCATCTGTTCGGAATCACCGCGAACATGGATGAGATTTCGAGGATAGCCGAGGAGAAGGGGGCTATCGTAGTAGAGGATGCCGCTCAGGCTCAGGGATCGGAGCGGAGGGGGAAGAAAGTGGGATCGATAGGGAAGGCGGGCGCGTTCTCGTTCTACCCTACGAAGAACCTATACACGTGCGGGCGGGCTGGTGCGATAACGACGAACGACGACGAGCTAGCCGAGAAGATTAGGCTATTACGCGCCCACGGTGAGAAGTCTAAGTACTATCACGTGCTCGTGGGTCGGAACATGAGGATGAGTGACCCCGAGGCGGCTATATTAAAGGAGCAAATGAAGAAGCTCGACGAGCGCGTTGAGATAAGGAGGAGGAACGCTAAGATATTAATAGAAGAGTTATCGGGCGTCGAAGGCGTCACATTACCTCCCGAAGAGCCTCCGCACGCTAAACGGTCTCGGCATTTATTCCCGATCCGCGTGGAGAAGCCCGAGGAGTTCGTAGAGAAACTTAATAGGCTAGGAATTCCCGCTAGGAGGATCTACCAGGTACCTATCCATAAGATGGAGGTGATGCAAAGGATCAACGATCCGGACGTAAACATGCGGGCCGGATTCATAGAGTATCCCGATTACTCTAAGGTTGTACTAAAGAAGACCGAGGAACTCTCGGAGAAAACTGTAGTGTTACCCGTTCACCACGGATTGACCGAGGAGGACATGAAGATTATCGTTGAGGGCGTAAAGAGGGTACTTAAGCGAAATTTTTCTTAATTAAAAAATCGCTCCTCCTGCTTTACGGACTCGAACAGCTGCTTCAATCTTAACGCTAGGGCTAAACGCAGATCCGCCGGGGACTGTATAGGCGTGGGCTCTACCTCCTGAAGGCTCTCTTCCTCTATGGGCTTCGGGACCTCTACGGGCTGGGGCTTAATAATTTCGGCTACGGTACTAGTGAGCTCCTCCTCCTTAGGCGGAGGAGGAAGAGGAGGCCTAGGTTGTGCAGTCGCGGGGGCTGTAGGCTTAGCGGGAGGAGTAACCTGCTGGGTTTTAATCGTCTCGGGTTTAGGAGCGGCGGGAGTGCTGGGGGAGGGCGAGCTAGCGGGAGGCTTAGGCTTCGTTGTGGGGGGCTTAGGTAACGGGGGCCTAGGAGCGGGTGAAGGAGAAGAGGGGGTAGCGGGAGCCTGAGCGGGCTTCTGAGGCTTAGACGGCTTAGGAGTCGCGGGAGGCGTCGCGGCAGGCTTAGCCGATTGTAGCTCTTTTATCTGGCTCTGCAGCCTCTCTATCCTACTATTTAGCATCTTTACCTCCTTCTCGAGCTCAGACACCCTATCGCTTAACTTGCGTATGGACCCTATTATATGCTCGTTAATGAAGTTCTGTAATAGGTTCACGCGTCTTATAGTGTCGTTTAGCGCCTTCCTAATCTCCTCTAGAGCCTTCTGCATTTCCTCTACGGTGTCTCCTACCATCGTGGGTATATCCGCAAGCGTTTTCTCCATCCTATCAAATAGCGTCGATAAGAACGTGGAGAGGAACGTGGAGACCCTAGTCGATAGCTCGTCGGAGATCCGTTCCAACTGCTCGTTAATATATTCGGTAACTTCCTCAACTACTTCCCTCTTAATAGCCTCTACGTCTACGTTTTTATCCTTACCCTTTCCCACGAAGACGATTGTTCGGTGGAATTGTATTTGTTATTTTGATTCTTACGATTCCCTCTAATGGAACGCATCGCCACAGATACCGGAACATTTTGTATACCGATGTTCGACGAGACCGTTACTCGGAAATCTTGCGAGGGTACGCCCATATCGCACTCAGGCGTGAGCATAAAGAACCCCCCGATAAGCGTTAGAATCGAGTCCTTCATGGACTTAATCGCTTATACGCTCATACGCTACCCTATATCCCCAATCAAAGAGCCGATGAAGGCGGGCGTAAACGTGGAGCTTCCTATAAGAAAGGACGGATTACCCCTCTCTGGAAACCCTCAGGAGGCCGCGGATGAAGTGATAAGGGAAATCGGGCGGGAGCCTAAATACGAGGGATACGTAAAGGCTTCCGAGTCCGATCCCGAGTCCCTCATCGTAGCCGCTCGGTACGCTAGCGTGATGAATAAAGAGCTGAAGCTTTCCGAATCGGAGGGCGTAGAAATCGACGGTGAACGCTTCGATGATCCTTACACGCTTTCGCTCGCCCTCTCTAAGATCGTATACTCGATAAACGGTGAGCTCTATGCCGTGATATATCAGACGAAGAGGATCGGAGAGATAGGTAAGATACCCCCTATGGCCGTTCCCGTAGTGATAGGATACGGGGACGAGAAAAGCAAAGCGTTGGCGGCCGCGTACGCGGCTCATCGTAACTTACCCCTCGTTCTATCTAGTACGATACCGGACACGACGTCCGTAGTGGATCGTCTTACCGAGGAGTTCTATAACACGAGGCGGGAGTCTAACTCGGAAGAGGAGATTCCTCTTATAAAGTCGCTTTTACCCCGTCTCGATCCTTACGTTTACACTTTCTTGAGGTCTCATCTACCACTCCGGATCGTATATTTCTCTCCCGAGCCCGTGGCGCACGGAATACTCACGGATCCTTCAAGCGAGGCTTCGTTCTTAGGATCGTTCGTGCCGGAGTTTCGGATACCCACGGATAACATGAAGGAAGCTTATACGTTGTTGTCGAAGTCATTGTACGTTCCTAAGAGAAGGGGTGAAATCGCGGTAATAAGAACGGCTCTTGAGCCCGATCTTACAGCTTATGTACCATCGGCTAACCGGACGAAGTTGAGCGATGAGGGAAAGATCCTTCTTATAAGGTTATACAAAGCTAGGCTAAAGACACCGACGGGATCAGAAAGCGGCTTAGACGGTGTCGAGGAGCTCATAGAGATAGAACCGGAAGTTCCGCAGGCGGAGGATCTAAAGGAGAAGCTCATGAAAAGCACTGTTCGGATATTCGAGGGGCCTTATGTGGAGAAGGTAAGGACGGACCGCGGATTCGTAAGGATCAAGCCCGTAGCGGATATGATCGTTTCCCCCGTATACGTTCGCTCCCCTCTAACGATTACGCCCATCGCTGAGATACCGATAGAGGCGTACCGTCGGTACGTAGGATTCCTCGTTTATAGGTACCTCATAGACTATAACGCGCCCGCGGCTATGTCCGGCGCGGCTTATAATATGCACGCGTCCGTATACTCGAAGTTCCCCATATCGAAGAAGAAGGCGTTTCTTATGCACCTCTTATCGATTTATATACAAGGTGTAGGAGAACCTACGCTAATAGCGCATAAGAACGATCCCACTCGGATACTTTCGAACATCACGATACTATTTAACGGGGCGGCCGATGGGAAGTTCGTACGGCTCGAGCGTGGCGTGTATAACGTTCGGAAGGAGTACGGTAATCGTATATTAGAGAACATCAAAAAGTCACGAGAGTTTTTCTACTACGATCTTGCAGGGCATAGCTACCTTGTACTTAGCCCTCCTTAGAGCCTCCTTAGCTTCATCTAGGTATCTCTCGTTAGTGTATACGGTGATGATCTCCTGGAAGCGCCTTACGCGAGCCGCGCGACCTACGGGTTTACCGAAAGCTAGACGCATTCCCTTCTGTAAACGCTCAGCCTTAGCGGCACCTAAGAGCTTGTGTTCGCGTAATACGTGATGCGGATATACGCGGATGCGCAAGTGATAATTATCTAGTCCTATGTGTTCGCGAAGATAGTTATGAGCGGCTACTCTAGCGGCCTCAAGGGCGCGGTCCCTGATCTGACCCCGCTCCAGAACTACTAAATGCACGGCATATTCGAACTTACCACCCTTGTTTCCCATGTCGAAGATCCTAATCCTTGGGTCGGGCGCTCCTTTTATATACTCCCTCCTCGTGTACGCGGGCCTGTCTTGATACCTATAACACTTCGCGGGTTTCTCGCCCATAGTTTCCCTTAGGGGGATCGATAAAACGTTGATTTCCGAAGTGCGAGGCCTCCGGATTAGTCGGTCCTCCTAGACTTCCGTTTATACGCGTTAGCGAACTCGCTAATATGACCGAATATGACGTGCCGTGCGATAGGGACGACGTGCTATGTAGAGCGATCATAAATAGCATACTAAAGAAAACGAGGTTAGACTTCAGAGAAATTAGGGTCGTCCGTGAGATACCTAAGGAGGAACTCGCGAAGATGATTAAGACGGAGGGGTTTCCGATAGATAAGGTCCTTAGGGCTTATGAGATAGAGAACGTGATATCCGACGTCTCCAAGCTCGAGTTAAGGTCCCATGAAGAAGCCCTCAATAAGGACGTTAGGATACCTTACATAATAAAAATGAACGGAATATACGTAGAGTACGACTCGAAGATAAACGATAAGGACGTTCTAGGGGCCTTCGGTGAGGATAACGTGATAATCATGAAACCCCTAGAAGAAGAGTCCCCTAAGAGCATAAGCGT
>JAMOTR010000035.1 GCA_027068385.1 Candidatus Heimdallarchaeota archaeon | reverse complement strand
TATTTTCCTACTATTCCGAACAATTCTTCTCGAGCTTAAGCGGAATCAGAGGGGACTGGGATCATCATCAAGCTCAGGGTGATCTCGGCTCATCATCCCTAAAAACGTTCGCGCTTCCTCCTTCGTAAATATCACCCGATCTTCGCCTCTAAATTCGTAATAGATGCGCATCCTTCTGCTCTTCTCATAGCCGCGGGCGAGCTTCGTCATGTATAGCTCTGCGATTAGATATCCTAGTATCCGCCCCGTGGTAAACGCTGCCCGAGCTTCATCGGAAGGTACGAAGAAGCTAGCGATGAAAGGTCCCGTGAAGAGTAAGAACCGCACGATTAACCTTTGGGACCCCCTTCCCCTCCTAGGAAAGTGTATTCCGTCCCTATCTAGATCCGCGAATACCTCGTTCATAAACGATGTGATCCGAGAGGCGTAACCGATAAACATGGCTCCGAAGCCTAAGAGGAAGAACGCTACCCGTATAATCTGATTCTCTGCCGAGTATAATAGCCGGGCCCCCAGGAGTACGAATAAAAACGCTACGAACATTATCCCATAGACGCTCTTTCCGTACGGGAACCTCTTCATGGACGTTATATTTTCCGGGTTTTTCTCACGTACCGCGCGATCGAAGCGCCCATAGTTAAGAGTATGATCGCTATGAACGTTAACGAGATGGCCCCGAAGTATTCGTATAAGTATCCGGCAATATAAGATCCTAAGGTATAAGTTAAGGTCGTGGAGAGCCGTATTAGTGAAATGCCGGAACCGCGCGCCTCGTCCGGAAATATCGAAGCGTCTATGGTTTCACCTGAAGGTCCTATGAGGCTATAAGCGAGTACGCTGAGGGTATAAAGGCCCATTAGGATGATCCTATCGTGAACGAACGGCACACACGCCCGCGCTCCCATGCGCATCACTTGTCCTATGAAGTACAGCGTGGTGATGGACGCGGACTTTGAGGCTATGGGAGAAAGGAAGATCTCTATAAACGCGGTAATCGAGAGGATGATCGAAATGTCGCGCACGGTGAGGCCCTTATAGTATAATATAGGAACTCCGAATATGAATATAAACGGAGCGAACAGCCGATACGCGGAGACTAACGCGAGGTAAGTTAAGACCCTCTTGTCCGATAGTATCTCTAGGTATCTTACGCTCCTCTTGGCCTTTATATCGGGCACGCGTGCGCTCATTATTAACGCGGCCCCGAGTATCGCGGCCGGTATAAAGAAAATCTTAGTCCGGTTTACTATTCCGTCCACGGAGTTATCGTAGAGGTAAGAGTATCCTAATAAAGAAGCTATGTATGATACGTCTGAGAAAGATAAGCTCAGAGCGTATCCGAAGGCCTTCGGCTCCTCCTCGGGAACCCCTTCGTATATCATTACCTCACCGGCTACATTGTATACGGAACGGAGGCATGAAGCGAGAGGATAAAAGAGCCGCGGATTCAGGAACACTAACGGGAATACGAGTATCGAAGCCACGTAAAATACGAGCATAACGGTTTTTCTTCCGATTCTATCTACTAACGGGCCGGCTATTGCGGTACCTATCATCCGGCCTACGTTCGAGAGAGTAAACAGTTTGCCCACTAGGATCGCGTCCATACGTTTAAGAAAGTACAATGAGGCGAAGGTCCGAAACGGGGTAAATAAAAACGTATCGACGGCATAAACGGCCGAGATGCGCTTGTATGACATAAAACAAAGCTCATTAAAAGAATTAATAAAAACTATTTCGCCCCATTTGTAGGGCCTTCGACCTAAGCTCTCCACGCTCGAAACGGTAAGGATCATACCGATCTATCGGGAGAGACGTGGACCCTTTAGTGATAATATCCGCGACGGCTTCGGCTACGGATGGGGCCATCATGAATCCGTGCCCCGAGAATCCAGCGGCTATGTAGAACTCGTCGATTTCCTTAATCCTCCCTATAGCCGGATTACTATCTGGAGTCTTAGCGTAGAATCCCGCCCGTATGCGTAGTATGCGAAGGTTTCTTAGCGCGGGTATGATCTTAGTAAACGCTTCGCTTACGGCACGTAAGAACTCATACGTCGGAGTGAGGTCATACGTGGGGCCTTCCTCCACCCCCACTCCTCCGATTACTCCCCCGTGAGCGGTCTGAGTTAGATAAGCGTGATGGTACCTTAACGATATCACCATCGGGTTTATCGTTCCCCCCTTGATCGGTTGTGTGATCACGCTCTGGTGCTTATATGGCTCTATAGGTATCTCTATGGGAACGCCCGCCATCGCGTTAATGAGCTTCGCCCGAGCGTTCGTGGCGTTCACGACTATACCCGTAGAGATCTCACCGCGCGTAGTTATGACCTTATCTATCGAGCTCCCCTTCCTCTTTATCCCGATCACTTCGGTGTATTCCATTATCCTCGCCCCCATTTCCCTAGCGGCCTTAGCGAAGGAGGCTAAAGCATAGAACGGGGAGGCCTTTGCGTCCGTCGGGTTCCGCGTGGCCGCGATCACCTCTGATACGTCTAACAGCGGTACGATCTCCTTAGCTTCGTCCGGAGATATAAGACGCGTGGGGACGCCTAAGGAATTCTGTAGCTTCACGGCTTTCTTAATGTATTCTACTTCCTCTTCGGTATACCAAAGGAAGAGGTATCCGGATTGTTTAAACGGGAACCCGTATGCCTCGTGATACTTCTTCCGGAGTTCGACGGCACGCTTCATCATCCTCACGTTCGCCTCGTCCGTGAACTGTTGACGTATTCCTGTGCCGCATCTAAACGTAGATCCGCTTCCTAAGTACCTCTTTTCGACTATAAGAACGTCCTCACCGCGCCTCGCTAACTCATGAGCTATAAGTACCCCTACGATTCCTCCACCTATTACTACGATATCCGCCTTCATACACATCACCCCAATATACCCATCTTCACGTTCCACAACGGAGGCCTTCCCGAAGGTATGTCCATCTCGTTAGGATCCTTGCCCGTAAGCTGATGTAGGAGCCTTACCACGTGCATGAGGCAATAGCGTCCCTGACAGAAGCCCATCGCCACATGCGATAGGCGCTTAATTATTTGAAGCTCATGATATCCTAAGCGTATAGGCTCTAGTACCTTCTTGAGCGTTACATCGCACCCGCACACGAACGACTCGTCGTGATTTAGCTTCTCGATGGGAATATTACCTAGATCGTAACGATAGTATTCTCCCACGTATTCTTCATACTTCCTTCCGTCCGCCTCATACCCTAAGTCCTCGAGTACGAACGATCCCACCATGCGTCCGTGATAATAAGAGCTCCTGTGCTCCTTAAACGGTCTCCGAGCGGACCCGGCTATGTAGACGAACTCGTTTATCCTACACTTTTCGTCCGTCTCCGGATAGAGGAAGCCGTCCGAATACCTTACACTCGCCCCAGCCTGCGTGCTCGGGTTAATGTCCGGATACTTACCGTCGCTCACGATCACGGCATCGGCTTCATAAACGTTTCCTTCGAAATCGTACACGCGCTCTACTCCTTCTTCCCCTTCTACCCTCTTAACTCTAGGGACGTAGAGGTAATCGAGCCCATACTTCCTTAGTATACCGTCGATGAGCTCAGGAGTCCTTCCCGTGAGTATTATGCGTTCTCCCGGCGCTACCTTATAGAGTGTGATAGCCTTTAGGGCGCTATCGACGCGGAAGATTCCGGGCATGTCGTTGTTCTCGAACACCATCGTCCCCGCCACGCTTCCCGTCGCGAGTATCACGCGCTTAGCGTAGAACTCTATGAGCTTTCTTCCTTGTACGGCCGGCACTAGTACGTATTCTCCCTTATAGAAGACGCCTAAGGCTGTGGTCCTCTCGTATACGTCGCCCAGACGATTAAGAGATATGCTTTCGAAGAACTCGTCCTCCCTTATCTTCGCCCGACCCCCTAGTTCCTCCTTCTCTATTAAGGCCGTCGGCACTACTCCGCTTATCTCTTGAGCCGCACCTATGCCAGCGGGCCCTCCTCCTACGATGATCACCTCATAGTAACGACGCTCTATGGAAGTCCTGTACGTCTCCGGCTCCTTATTATAATCATCGTACCTCCCGCGACGTATGTTCATACCCTCAGAGATCGGCTCCTTACGAGAGTCCACCCGCTTTCTTCCGTTAACCTCTACGGGAGCGGGACCGACGTAAAAAGCGCCTCTCTTCCTACCCCCCATGCTTATTGATAACCGACGTATTCCGTTCGCGAGCAAACCTATGGCTATCGGCTCCCCCGCGTATGCCGTGAGTTTTTTCCCTTCGAACGTGATGGATACCTCTTCACCGTTCTGCTCCCCTATACGCATAAAAATATGCGAGTAACATCATATTTCGGTCTTCCTCTAAGAACCTCTCCAAGAAGGACTTCTTACCCTTCTTTATCTTCTGCGCGGTCGCCCGGGATGATCTTATATAATCAGGCCGCTCCTCCCCCTCTAGTCTTTCTAAGAAGCTTACCGTTTTAGGATCGCTAGGATACCCAGAGCCGAAGTCCTCTCCTATCTTCCTCTTTAGCTCTTCGACCATTTTATCCCTAGATACTTTAGCGATTATCGAGGCGGCGGATACGATAGGATACTTATCGTCGGCTTTGGGTTCTACAACCACTTCGAAGATCACGTTATGATAGCGCTTCATGAGCTGAGCGAGCTTATCTTGTATCACGCGCGACGCGAACTCCTTCCTATTATCCTTAGAATAAGAGCCGGGGGCGTCCACGAACACCTTAAAGAGCACGGTCTCGTCACTATAGTGTTCCTTTATGATCTCATCGAGGAACTCGTATAACCCGTTAGAGATCTTTATGAGTTCGAACTCGTCGATAGAGACGGCCACTAAGCTCCTATTATCGATCTCCTTTGGAGGTATTACCTTCACGCTCCGATGTACGATGTCGAGTAACTTACTAAATATCTCCTCGCGCTTTTTTGGGGAGAGCTTCTTAGAATCTTTTACGCCTATTTTCTTTAGCTCTTCTATGAGCTCCTCGGGGGCGGCTACAAACGCTATAACCATAGGCCCTATTACCGCTCCTCTTCCGGCTTCGTCGACCCCAACGTATACCACGCGCATGAATTTCCATCAATCGTAAGCGAAAATCTTATCATATTCTTACGCGATAAGAATGTTTAGTTTATCAATTAGGGTAGTGTTATCTCGCTCATGAGGTATCGGATAATACTTTTGTTCCTTTTCATCGTCCCCACTATACACGTCACGTCGCCCGTGGACCATTTTACCCCTTACGACTGGTCGATAATATCTAAGATTCCGGATCGTGCTAATATTACCGTAATCGTATTGGGCCGCGTAGAGTCTCCGTATGCCGTAAAATACTTCGACGCTCTCGGCTTTACCGTACTTAAGGGCCCGAAGCTAAGCGTGATAAACGAAGTAGCGAGGACCAAATACTTAGCTTCCTTAAATCACATATACTCGCTCGACTCCTATGCCGCCAACTTAGGCGAGGGACTTCCTCCTAGCGTGGCCCCTTATGGTCGGACCGAGGAGGTAAACGGATCCGGGATTACGGTAGCCGTAATAGATACTGGGGTAGATCCGACTCATCCGTCACTTCAGGGTAAAATCGTGGGCCGGTATGACGCTCGGGGGGAATTCTCTAGTCCTCGCGATACCGTGGGACACGGGACTCTAGTATCCGCTACGATAGCGGGAAAGCCCCTCGTTGGGGACGTGCACTTCACGAGTACGGGCGAGGCTCCGGAGGGTGGTAGCGGATATCCGTTCTACATTTACATTCCCGAAAGTACTACGGTTAATGTCACGCTCACGCGGTCCGATCAGGATCCCGGATACGATATGGACTTGTACATAAAGTTCCCCTCAGGAGCGGAAATTTACATCGACCAGTCCACTTCTACGTCCCATAAGGAAGTGCGGGTCGGGGAGGTAAGCGAAGGAGTATTATACTTATACGCGGTGACCTCATCCTCATCCTCAGGATACGGCTTCCCTCGGTACTTGAGCGTGTCTTTCCATACGGACGTCCCCCTAGGGGGAGGGATCGCTCAAGGTGCTTTAATATATGGGATAAAAGTGTTCGAGAGCGGTCAAATAAGCACGGATACGGAGCACATATTAGACGGTATCGACCACGCGATATACGCCTCTCAGTCTCATAACATACGCGTCGTTAATTTGAGTTTGGGAACGACAGCGCAGGATCTAGCTCTAGACGCGGCTATGGAGAAACTCGTGAATGATTACGGTATATTACCCGTAGTAGCGGCTGGAAACTCAGGACCGAACTACGGTACGATAGGATCGCCCGCGGAGTCCCCTCGGTCTCTCGCAGTAGGGGCTTCTACGATATACGGAACCGTGGCCTATTACTCGAGTAGAGGGAACCTCACGAACGTAGAGATAAGTACCATAAAGCCCGACGTGTTAGCCGTAGGAGGAGGACTATATAAGGGAGCACGGATAGACGGTGCGGACACGAACGACGGTGATGAGGAATATCCTAACGATCTATACCCGAACGACCTCACAGCTGCTATAGGCACGAGCTTCGCGGCACCCGTGGTATCCGGAATAGCGGCCCTACTATTCTCGGCCGGACTATCCGATCCTTATCTAGTGAAGTACTTCATATTAGCCGGAACGTACGAGACTTATTACATACCTCAGAAGGACGCGCCCCCTAATAGCGAAGCCCCGAATCAGCCCACGTTAGACCGCATCGGAAAGGATTGCATCGAAGGGCGGGGAATGACTTATCTGCCGGCTATCATGAACTTGGCGCTTCACGAGTATACCTACGGTTCGATGCCGAACATCACGATGTCCTTCGGCTCGAAGCTCGGAGACCCTAAGGTGTACGCCTTCCTAGTTCATACGATACCGGGAGAGAACGTGACCTTTACCCTTATGGGGACGAGCACGCTCGACGTCGATCTACTAGTGTACTCTATGAACGCGACGGAAATCCGTAGTAACATAGGAAACCCGGTGATCGTCGACGCCTCTACCTCCACCTCTTCTCGGGAAAGCGTGTCGTTCATCGCTAATGATACTTCTTATCTGGTCGTAGTTAGGCGGGTGAA